>CAVDXJ010000021.1:0-10694 GCA_963612765.1 Oscillospiraceae bacterium | reverse complement strand
GCCAAGGGCAAGGTCGCCCCGTTCGATCAGCCCGACCGCAGCTCCAAGACCAACCAGCTCTTTGGCATCGGCGAGGAGTCCACGCTGCACTTCGACGCGACCGTCGCCGGTTTAATCGAGAAGAACGCAACGGTCTACAAGGCCTGTCCCGATTGGGTGACCAGCTACATCACCGACTGGGACGACGACCTTGAGAAGACCGACTCGCTGGACACCAGCATGGCGACGCGCGTGGCCATGATGAACCCGCTGTACTGGCTCTCGGGCCACTACGGGGGCTACGGTCAGGCCACCGTGGCGCCGCACTGGCGCATCAACGAGGGCCTTCTCGACACCGATGTCTCTGCTTGCACCGCGCCCAACATGGCGTGGGCTCTGTCCAAGTACGACGGCGTGTCCAGCGTCGCCTACACCCCGGTGTGGGGCCAGGGCCACGTTTTGGCCGAGCGCAGCGGCACCGCGACGGCCAACCTGCTGGAGTGGGTCATCTCCTGCTGCGGGTAGGGGAGCGGGCTGATCTTTAGGATTTCGGGCTTGTCGGAAATCCCGGGCCTTCGATCTTTACGTTTTGGGGCTTGTCGGAACAATTTCTTTAAGAATGCGGGCTTGTCGGAACAATTTCATTCCGACAAGCCCGCAAACGTAAAGCGCGCGTTCCGACAAGCCCCAGAAGTTAAAGCGTGGGCGAGATGGCCCGGCGAAACTCGTCGAACGAGTCGGTGCGGATAATGGCGCGGCGCAGGTCGGGGTTGTCGGCAATTGTGACCAGCAGGTTGAACAACGGCTCGATCTTCTCGACGTCGCCCGGCTTGATGAACAGCAAAAACACGATGCGCACCGCGTCGTGGGCCGCGTTCCAGGCAAGTGGCTTCTTCATGACGCGCACCGAGATACCCGTGTGTGCGCAGCAGGGCTTGATGGGATGGGGTATGGCCAGGTCGGCGTTGAGGCTCGTGTCGGCCAGGGCCTCGCGCTCGAGCACCAGGGGCAGCAGGTCGGCGTCGGCCATCCCGGCGTCGTGGAGCTCGGCGCACATCTGGGCGAGAAGACCCTCTTTGCTGCGCTCGTCCTCCTCGACGGCAAAGAAGCTCACGTCAAAGAGGGACGAGAACTCGGTGAGGCCGCGCCCGCTCAGGTTCTCCAGCAGGCGCGAGACGGCCTTGACATCCGCCTGAGGCAGGTCGAAACCCACGGTTGCGCAGGGTATGGCACACGCGGGCAAGGTGGTGGTGGAAACCACGCAGTCAAGCTCCTTTAGCTGGTCTTCGTTCAAACACATCCATTGGTTGAGCGAGCCTGTCCACGTGATCTCGATATCCTGCCCAAAGAGCATGGTCATCCGCACCGAGAGCATCTCGGCGGCGCTGGGCCTCGAGTCGCACACCAGCGCCACACGGTTCCTTCTTCGCAGAGAAGAGCGCCTGCGCTCCATGGATGCGCCGATATGCAGGGCGATGTAGCCCATCTCGTCCTCGTTGAGGGTCAGCCCGCGCTCTCGAAGGGCCTCCGAGGCGCAGGTCATGGCCGCCTCGTAGGCCAAGGGGAAGCTTTGGCGGATCGTCGAGATCATGGGATTGGCGCGCATGGCCGAAAGCGAGCGGTTCTTGATGATCAGGGCCAGGTGGCTCATGAGGTTTTGCCGCAGCGCCGGATCATGGCGCAGGTCGATGCCGTAATCCTGCGCGACTAAGGCAAGCATCGCGTCGATTCCCGCGCCCAGCTCCCTGGTGTCGACGGGGGCGACCTCGGCGTCCGACTCGGTGGCGAGCATAAGGATGATTCGCGTGCGCTCGGCCGCCGAGAGGCGCTCGCCCAGGGCCTTCTCAAGCGCCCAGCTTGCGTCGTCGCCCAGGCGCAGGAGCTCTTGCGAGAGCTGCGCGGTAATCGCCGGGTCCACCAGGTGGCCCTGCCCAATGCGCAGCGCGGCCACACAGGCCCCCAGCACGCAGCGCTTAAGCCCCAGATCAGAGATGCCGATCTTAGCCTCGCTAAAGGCCAGACGCAAAACGCGGTGGACCTCATCGACGTCAAGGGGCGCAAGCTGGGCCCGTTCGGCCTTGGTGATGCGCGAGGTGGCCGGCTCGCCCGCCAAGACGACCTCGTTGACCAGGCAAAGCCTGCGGTCGTGCTCGTCTCCAAAAACGCGCAGGCCCACGCCGCGCTTAGAGACGCACTCCAGGCCGTAGGGCTCTAGGATGCCCCTTATCTGCGAGATGTAGCTTTGCGCGGTGTTCTCGCCCACGGCAACCTTAGCGGCCAGCTCGTCGATCGAGAGATACTCGTCAGAAAGGAGAAGGGCGCGCAGCATCTCGCGCATGCGGCCCTCGGCGGTCTCCAGCGGGTTCGCGCCCGTCGGCCCCTTGACCTGCGCCAGGAACTGAGCAAAGAGCTTCTCGTCGGTAATGTCGATGTAGTAGCCCTCGTGCCACTTGGTGAGAATTTGAGCGCCATGTTCCGTCAGCTCGTCGTTGAGGCGCGAGACGTCGGTGCGGATGGTGCGCGTCGAGACGTCTAAGGTTGCGGAAAGACGCGCCGCAGGCTGCGGGGCCGCGTCGCGCAAAAGGCCAAAGAGCCTCTCTAGGCGCTCGTAGGCAAACATCGCGTTTCCTCCTTTCTTCGCGTCTGCGTTGAGCAGACGGTCTTCTCGGCAACGTATTCCCTGTTAAGTATAGGGAGAGGGCAAAAGAATTCTGCGTTTGGCATTTCCGCTTATAGGTGGAAGCGGGCCTTTGGGCATTTCCTCCCATTGTTTCCGCCCATAGGAGGAAAGGCGCCTGGTCGTCCGCCGCGTTTCTTCCCGGCAAGGGCGGCAACCGCTTTCGTTGAGTTGGCGCGTCGCCGCCCCCATCATGGATGTTGCCAAGCAACCCAGAAAGGAGGGGAGAGAAAATGGACAACGCGAAAATCATCGATGAGAGCCAGGTGTTCTTGGGTGTTTGTGCCCTCGATAAGGCCCAGGCGATGTCGTACGTGGCAAAAAAAGCCTTTGACCTAGGAATCGCCACAAGCATCCCCGGGCTTTTGGAGGACCTGTTCAACAGAGAAAACCAGATGTCCACGGGCCTTGCCGGCGGGTTTGCCATCCCGCACGCCAAGAGCTCCTTTGTGACGCGGCCCGCTGTGGTGTACGTCTCGCTGGACGCATCCATTGCCTGGAGTTCTTTTGATGGCAGCTCGCTTGAGGTCGACCGCCTGTTTGCCCTGCTTGTGCCTTCGGCTGAGGCGGGCACGACCCACCTTGAGCTCTTAAGCCGCCTTGCCGTCTGCCTTATCGACGAGGCGTTTTGCGAGAAGCTCCGCCAGCTTGACGACGCTTGTGAGCTGGCTGCCTTTTTGCAGGCGAGCATCGACGCCGCAAAGGACTAGCTAAAACCCGAATCTAACCAGCAATAACCGCGCTGTAGGACCGCTCCGTACGGGGTGGCTTGGATCGGTGCGGAGAAAAACAGCCGTTAAAGGGGGCCATGGTGCCCCGCAAAGGAAAGGAAGTCGCATGTCAGAGATCAAGAGAATCGTCCAGCGCGCCTTTGAGGAGAAGTGGGCCATCGGCCACTTCAACATGCCGGGCCTGGAGGCCGCCCAGGGCATAGCCCTGGCCGCCGAGCGCTTTGACGGCCCCGTTGTCCTGGGCACCGCTAACGGAACCCTGGACCACTTGGGCATGGATTACGTGGCCCTTATTGCCACCGAGGTCCGCCGCCATGCTCGTGGTCGCGTTTTTCTCCACATGGACCACGGCACCGTCGAGCAGGCTCACTACTGCATCGACGCCGGCTACGACTCGGTGATGGTCGACGCCTCCATGTACGACTACGAGACCAACGTGCGCCTTACCCGCGAGGTCGTCGAACACGCCAAGAAGTACGATGTGGCCGTCGAGGCCCAGATCGGCAAGACCTGGGAGCCGGGCGACGAGCGCTTTGGCGAGGACTGCGACACCCACCCCGACGAGGCCGAGCAGTTTGTGAAGGACACGGGCATCGACTGGCTGGCCGTCTCGATTGGCAACAACCCCGGCGCCGTTGATGTCCACGCCGCACCCATTCAGCTGGATGTTTTGGCCGAGATTGAAAAGCGCTGCGGTGTGCCCATCGTCATGCACGGCGGTACCAACGTGGGCGATGAGACCATGAAGGGCGCCATCGCCCTGGGTGTGGCTAAGGTCAACATCGACACCGCTGTGCGTTACGCCATGACCGAGGGCGTCAAGGGCTACTACGACGTCAACCCCGGCGTCGTGGACATTCGCCCAGGCATGGCCGCCGCCCGCCAGAACGTCTGCGAGGTCGTGGGCAAGAAGATGGAGCTCTTTGGCTCGGTTGGGCGCATCTAGGATGGGCGCGATCGACGCGGCGGCGGGGACCCAAGCCCTTCTCACCGCCTCGGGCGAACCGGCGCACGTGAAGGATGTAAGCGCTCTGGACGCCTCGCGCGGGCTTCTCGTCCTGCTCATCGGCCTTCCCGCGGTGGGAAAGTCCACCTTGTCGCGCGGGCTTTCGGAGGCCCTGGGGGCCTCGGTTCTTGACCGCGACCAGATGGTTCGCTCAATCTACCCCGAGCACTACGCCATTTGGACCCGTCCGCAGGTGAAACTTGCCGGCGAGGTCTGCGGGCAGGTGGCCCAGCGCGTGCTGCTTGAGCAGCCCGGTGCCCGCCTGATCATCGACGGCTTCACCTTCTCTCGTAAAAGCGACATCGACGCTTTTGTTAAGGTGGGGCAAGCTACAGGAACGCGAGTCGTGCGCGTGCATTGCGTGGCGGACGAGAAGGTCATCCGCAAACGGATCGAGGGCGATGGCGAGGGCCTGGACAAGCGCCGAGACTGGATAATGTACACGCGGGTCAAAGAGCGCTTTGAGCCGCTTGAGAAGGTCGACATCGAGGTGGACCTTACGAGCGACCCCGAGGGCGGTTGCAAGAAGGTCCTGGATTTTATTGAGGAGAGGTAGGCAACCATGGCTAAGGCAATGGTTCGCGTGTTTGTGGGGTGCGGCAGCGGTATCGCCACATCCAATATGGCAAAGGCCAAGGTCGATGCGATTCTTGACAAGGCGGGCATCCCGCACCAGATCAAGACGGGAAACGTGGGCGAGATGAGGCTCAACGCGGCCAACTACGATGTGTTTCTCGTCACCACGGCCGCGCCGAGCGGCTTCAACATGCCCGTTATCCCGGTCTTTGGTCTGTTGAGCGGCATGGGCGCCGCTCAGGCAGAGGCCCAGATCATCCAGGCGTGCAAAGACGCCCTGGCGCAGTAGGGGGGTGCGCAAAATGGAAATGCTAACCGAGATTGTCACAGGCGTCTTGGACGTGGGCGCCGTCGTCATGCTGCCCATCGTCATGACCATCCTGGGTCTTATCTTTCGTGTTAAGTTCGACCAGGCCCTAAAGGCCGGTGTCACGATCGGCATCGGTTTTGCCGGCCTACAGGTCATGGTGAGTTTCTTGCTCACCAGCGTGCAGCCCGCTATCGACTTCTACTCGTCGATGAACGGCTCGGGCTTCACGACCGTTGACATTGGCTGGGCGGCCGTCGACGGGGCCGCGTGGAGCGTGCCCTGGGCGCCTCTCGTCATCATCTTTGGCATCTTGATCAACCTGGCGCTTATTTTCCTTAACGTCGTCGACGTGCTCAACATCGACATCTGGAACTATGCGCACTTCCTGGTCGCGGGCACGATGGCCTGGGCTTTGTCGGGGAACCTTTGGTTGGGCTTTGGCGTGGCCATGGCATTTTGTGTGATCGACCTGTTCTTGGCGCAGGCCGTCGCACCAAAGTGGCAGGAATATACGGGCGTGCCGGGCATCACGTGCTCGACGCTTTGTCAGCTGAGCTTTGGCTGGCCCTTCGCTGAGCTCATGAACAAGATTATTGACGCCATCCCCGTGGTGCGCGATATCGACTGGTCCATGGATAAGGTCGGCGAGAAGCTCGGCGTGTTGGGCGACCCCGCGATCATCGGCTTGATTGTTGGTCTCATCCTGGGTGTTTTGACCCAGCAGCCTTGGCAGTCCACGCTGCTCATGGGCATGCAGGTCGCGGCTTCGCTCGTCCTTCTCCCCAAGATGGTTTCGATTATGATGGAGGGCCTCTCCACGATCGCGGGCGCTGCGCAGGAGTTCATGCGCAAGCACGTGGGCAAGGACAAGGACGGTAACGAGCGCGAGCTTCTTGTGGGTATGGACGTGGCCTTGGGCATTGGCAACCCCGCCGTCGTGACGACCTCGGTCATCATGATCCCGCTGGCGATCCTGTTCGCCTTCATCATCCCTGGCATGACGTATTTCCCCATTGGCACCATGACCGGCATCATCTACCAGATCGCGATGTTTGCTATGGTCAGCCGCGGTAACCTCTTTCGCACGGTGGTGTCGTTTGGTATCTTCCAGTTTGTCACCGAGTGGCTGGCCGCCATCGTGGCGCCTGAGGCCACGGCGATGCTGGTCGCGGCCGGTATGAGTGTGAGCGGCCTTGTGACCGACGCCTTCTTTGGCCTTTCGGGCGCAAACCTGCTGGTCGCGTTTGTGGGCAGGCTGTTCACGGGGATCTAACGCGGGCGGCGGCGCGGTCCCCTTACGTTTTTGGACTTGTCGGAAGATTTTCTCGTCGGATTTTTACAAATGAGGGCTTGTCGGAAGCCGTGATTTAAGAATGAGGGCTTGTCGGAAGAATTTGATTCCGACAAGCCCTCAAACGTAAAGGCGCGGTTCCGACAAGCCCGCAAACGTAAAGCGCGCGTTCCGACAAGTCCCAGATTCTAAAGGGGTGGCCGCCTACGCCATGCCAAAGAGGCTCTTGAACCAGCTCACGAGGGAGTCCCAGAACGATCCGCCCGAGCTGCTCGCGTCGCCGCTGGCAGACACACTGCTCGCCGAGGTGGTCGTCGAAGCAGCCTTGGTCGAGTCGCCCATGGTAAACGCGGTCTCGCAGCCATACTCGCTGTCAAATCCGCTACGGTCGATCAGGCTCTGGCTCAACTCGCCGGCGTTCGAGATGTCGTAGCTGGTGGAATAGCTGCCGGTAACGGTCACCGTGTACTGAGAAGCGCCCTTGACCACGGTCTTTCCGCCGCTCACGATGCTCACGGTGTTGCCGTACACGTCGACTACCTGCCCGCCCTCGGCGACGTTCAGCGCCGAGACGGTCGAGTCGCCCGTGACGACCCAGGTGGACGTGGCGTCGATGTTCACCGTGAGGGGCGTCTCGGAGGTCGAGCCGTACGCGTTCTCGCTCACGGTTGCGGCGCCCGTCCAAACCGTGCTCTGCGTGAGATGGACGTCGGCCGAGGAGATCGTGTCGACGTCGATGTCGCCGGCGAGCTCCTGCGAGATGCCCGTGAAGCGCACCGTCGCGCCGTTTGAGCCCGCGCTGCCCCAGTTGTTCGAGTCGTTTCCGGCAACCAGCAGCAGGTCGGCGGCCGAGGAGTCAAAATCCAGCACGGTGTTCTTAAGCACGACGTCGGCCGAGGTGTTGGTGAGATAGAACATCGAGCCAGACTGGATCGCGCTCGACAGCGTGGAGTCCGCCGCCTGGAAGGTGGCTGTCTCGCCGGTGGTGGACTCGGCGTCGCCCGAGGTCGACTGGTAGATGATGATGCCGTCGGCAACTGGGTCTGAGCCGCTGGCCTGCGTGTTTGTGCTGGTCAGCGTCGAGTTGTTGATAAGGACGGTGTTCAGGCCCTCCATACCCACCAGCTGGCTGTCCTGCGAGGTGCCCGTCACGCCCGAGACCTCAACATCGCCGGTGGAGTAGAGGATGGGCGAGCCCGATCCCTGGGTGTTGAGGGTCGAGTTGGTGACGCTTACGTTTCCGCCGCCGCGGTCGGTGGCCACGGCGGCGCAGTGGTTGCCCTGGGTGTTGACGGTGACCTCGTCGGCCACGATAGTGCCGCCGTAGGTGGCGTCAAGACCGCGCGAGTTGCCCGCGGTGGTCGAGATGGCCACTTTCTTGGCCCAGACCACGGCGTCGTTGGTGGCAAAGATGCCGTTGGAACCCTCGCTGGTGGCCGACAGACTGCTGTCCTGGATCTTGGCCGTCGAGCCCGAGCCCACAGCCAGAAGGATGGAGTTCAAACCGTAGAAGTTGCAGTTGTCGCCGTTGGTGTCGTCGCCCGACTTGGTAAGGGTGACGCCCGTGAGCGTCAGGGTGCCGCCGTTTTGCGCCAGCGCCGCGTTTTGGTCGGCCGTGCTGGCATCTATTGCCTGGCCAGAGGCACTGTTCTCGGCACCATT
This sequence comes from Oscillospiraceae bacterium, assembly GCA_963612765.1. GTDB lineage: Bacteria > Actinomycetota > Coriobacteriia > Coriobacteriales > Atopobiaceae > Paratractidigestivibacter. Next base: position 2,462 of record CAVDXJ010000021.1, on the reverse strand, counting down.
GGCCGTGATAGCGCCGCTAAAGGTGCCCGAGTAGTCAAACGTCATCGTGTTGGCACCGCCGCCGGGGCCGCCACCGGGGCCGCCCGTGCCGCCGTCGGGAGGCTCGCCGGGCTGGCCGCTCTGTTCGCCGCCGCCCATGCCGCCCGAAGGGGGCTCGCCGGGCTTGTCGGAAGAGGAACCGGAGCTCGAGGCCGCCGCCGAGGTCGAGGACGTCGTGCCCGTGGCCTTGTTTTCGGCCGCAATCGCGCCCGTGGGAAGCGTCGAGAAGACCAGGGCCCCGGTAACCACAGCGATGCCCGCCTTGCGCATCAACGTGTCGAATCGTGAATCAAAGTTGCTCATGGTCTTCTCCTTTTCAATGTCGGGGCGGTCGCGAGGGGCCAGGGGCCAACAGGGGAGTGCGACCTTAGAAGGGAAGAGGAGAAAAGCCCCTCGCGACCGTCCCGTTGCTGCCAGTATCGCCCTGCAACGGCCCGCGTATGCACGGGAGGGGACCCATGCAAACACACAGCAAATCGTTGAACAGGCCCCTCAGCTGGCTAAACGCAACCTTAAAGACAAGAAGTGGTAAGGTGACGGGAAAAACGTCGAAGAAGGGACTTTCCCATGCCGCAGCTCTCGCGCCGCTCTTTCTGCCTTGCCGCACCTCTCGCCGCCTTTACGGCTGCCGGGCTTTCTGCCTGCTCGGGCTCCTCGACGTCCGGCTCGTCTTCATCAAGCGAGAAGACCTCGGATTCTAGTGAGACCACCTCGACCACGTCCAGCAGCTCGTCGGTCATCGACTCGGTGTCCTCCGATGACGCCTACGCCAGCGGCACCCACCACGTCACCATCGAGGTCGCTGACTACGGCACTATCGAGCTGGCCTTGAACGCCAACGTGGCCCCCATCACCGTCTCGAACTTCTGCAACCTGGCCAACCAGGGTTTCTACGACGGCCTCACTTTCCACCGCATCATCAGCGGCTTCATGATCCAGGGCGGCGACCCTAACGGCGACGGCACCGGCGGCTCCAGCCAAAACATCAAGGGCGAGTTTTCCAAGAACGGCGTCGAGAACCCCATCAGCCATGTGCGTGGCACCATTTCGATGGCGCGCTCGTCGGCCTATGACTCGGGCAGCTCGCAGTTCTTCATCATGCACAAGACCACGACCAGCCTGGACGGCCAGTACGCCGCCTTTGGCAGCGTGACCTCGGGCATCGAGGTTGTCGATGCGATTTGCGAGAAAGTCCAGGTAGAGGACTCGAACGGCACCGTCGCCGCAGCAAACCAGCCCGTCATCACCAAGGTCACCGTCGTCGACTAGCCGCCGCGGGGCCTGCCCAAGGTGCCGTTGCGCAAAGAAAACAACGATATTGGGAATCCAAATCGCCGCGGGGCGCTAAGACGGCTGCTATAGTCATCGGCGACCTGCGGTTTTGTTGTCGAGTGGGGGTGCCTATCCCTCTTGAAGCCCAAACGGATTCCCAATATCGCATTCTTGTTTGCAGCAGGTGAGATGCGCGCGCCCTAAGCCCTTTCGCCCACTATTCGCGCCGCGCACTTCCCGGTATAAAACATTGAATCGACGTGTGTTGCGTTACGTGCACACCACTGCCTTCTACCTGTCGATTTTGTAAAGCCCCTCTTAGCACGGGTGTATACTTGTGTCACGAGAAGGGAGAAAACAGCATGTATCAAGTCGGCGAGTACGTTGTCCATCCGGGTCAGGGAGTCTGCAGGGTAGAGGATGTGACGCAAGGAGCCGACGCGACGTACCAGCTGCTCCCCATGGGCCAGCCGCGCCCCATGCACATCAGTTACCCCGTGGCCTCCGAGTCGCGCCTGCGCCCCATCCTGTCCCGCGCCGAGGCCCGCAGCGTCATTAAGAACTACCCCAACATGGACCTCGACGGCTTCACGGATCGCTCCGTCTCGCTGGAAGAAGAGCACTACAAGAAAGAGATCCGCAACGGCTCCTGCCAGGACTCGGTTCGTGTGGTCAAGACGATAAAGGCTAGAATCGCCGCCGCGCAGGAGAAGAACAAGAAGGCCCCCGTGGCCTACGAGCGCATCCTAAAGCAGGCCCGCGCCCGCTCGCTCGAGGAGCTGTCGTGTGCGCTGGACTGCTCGCAAGAAGACGTCGTGGCCTTGTTCGAGGAAAACAACAAATAACCGTTGTGTATCAAGTTGTGCTGCCCTATGGCTGGCCTCGGCTTCCTTTGGGTATGATTCAATTTCAACCCTTATGCTCTAGACACCTAAGGAGAAAGCATGGCTGCCGAGCAAAACGAGTCCAAGAACCGCGCGATCATCACCGTCTTGGGTAGCGACCGTCCGGGCATCGTCGCCGCCGTGACCGGCGAGCTGGCCGGCCGCGAGGCCAACATCCTGGACATCTCCCAGACCATCCTGCAGGGCATCTTCACCATGACCATGCTGGTCGAGCTGGGCGAGGGCTGCGAGTTCGCCTCCCTCAAG
>CAVDXJ010000020.1:0-10889 GCA_963612765.1 Oscillospiraceae bacterium | reverse complement strand
GGCTCATTGACCAAGGCAATCTTGGAGACCGCGCTCACATGATCGGCCGTTATATACGTATCTTCGTAGAGGCGATCAACAGGATTAGGGATGTTCTCGTACAAACTCTTGCTAGCCAGTCGAAAGCAAACAGAAGCAAGTACTCTCTGAAAACATATTTCACGGATAAGGCGGGCCTTACTAACCTCCTCGGCACTGGCCGGGCGTCGCCATGCAACAGAGCGGACATCGTTGAAATTGACCTTTTTATCAATTCCAACAACCATGGCCCCTTTCCCGAATTTCAACCCATCGGAAAGCGCAGAAAGATAGTACGGCGAGACCACGTCATCGCCATCAACGAACGATATGTATTCGCCCGAGGCATGCCCAATGCCAAAGTTCCTCGCGTCAGACTGGCCGCCGTTGGGCTTGTGGAGCACGTGGATCCTCGGGTGCTCGGATGCGTAAGCCTCCAGAACCTCAGGTGTGCCATCGGTTGAGCCGTCATCCACACAGACGATCTCGTACTCGCCCTCGTAATCCTGCGCGACAAGAGAATCGAGGCAGTACTTAACACACTCCTCGATGTTGTAAAACGGGACTATGACACTGATAAATGGGAGGTATTTTTCTGCCATTTAGAAACTCTTTTCGCACTTCCACGACACTACCGGCGAGACCTATACAACCTTTTTAAGGAGAGGGATTTTGCTCATTAAGAAAGTCAGACCAAGGGAAATGGAGGCGACAAGAACAAATTCAATCGGAACGCAAACTATGGCTCCAAACGGGCAAATCTTCACAACAAGCTTTGCGATGACCACTACTATTCCAGCGTGTATCGCATAAATCCCCAAACTGTATTTAGAAAGCGCCGCGGTGAGCCTCCACGCTATCCCGTTTGAGGGTTCGAATTCCAAGAAAGCGCTTTTCACGAATACGAAGATAGCTGCCGACTGGAAGAACACATTCAGATACAAATGTTCATACATTTGTATTGCGCTGTTTGATACCGAAGACAAGAAATAAGTCCCAATAAACGTGATGGCAAGGCCGATGACGCCAAGCGCGTACAACAATCTCTTTTGCGAAAAATCGTATGTTCTCAAATACCAACCCAGTATGAAATACGCAGTGAACCCTCCTACATAATTTAGGTAGAACTTATCGGTAGTCGTTTGCACGTACTCCAAGATCGGAAAGAAGACGCTTCCGGCTTTTGCCATCTGTGGCAATGCGAATGTGAAAACAAGGGCAAGAATCAAAAAATACTCGACATAGCGCTTGTTTGCTCGGCAAACCCATAGCCTGAGCAGCGGGACCAACGCATAAAGCCCGATAATCATATATATGAACCATAGATGAACATGTCCATACACAAGGGTTGATAGGATGTATTTAAAGTTAAGCGCGTCGCCTTTTGCGATTGGCTGAGCTACCTGAAAGATAAAACAGTATGTAGCCGACCAAAACACAAAGAACAGGCATAGCTTAACTATATGCCCGATTAGCTTTTTCTTTGAGTACGAGTAGCCCTCATCGAGCATAAGAGCGCCCGACAGCATCACAAATAAGGGGACGCCGATTCTAGCAACCGAGTCCCAACCGTTTCCCACCCAAAAATCGAAAGACCCAAAGTCCTTGATAACATAGCCAGCGCTTATGTGTATGGCAATCACGCACAAGCAAGCAAGTGCTCTAAGTGCATCGATATAATAAAGACGAGCTCGGGTCTCGATTGGTTCTATCGGCATATCTTCCCCTTCTGAGTTCAATACCCCAGATCGTATCGAAAAGGTCGACATACGGGACGAACGCCCGGCCAGGCGGCCCGTTTAAAAGGCGCGGCCCCGTCCTAGAATCTGAAATCGCAACACGACACTACCCACTTGGTGGCGTAGGCGGTCTTCTCGGTGAGAATGAAGCTGTCGTAGCGCTCCATGAGGGACCCGAGCATGAGCATCTGCTCAAGATGCCCGCCCGACGACGCCGCGAAGCAGACCTTTATGACTTTTCTCGTCCTGGGAGACAAGATTAGTCCCTCTTGAACAAGTCGCGCGTATAGACCTTTTCGGCAACATCCGCAAGGTCCTCATTCCAGCGATTGGCAATAATCACGTCACACTTAGCCTTGAACGCCTCCAGGTCGTGGGTAACCTCGCTGCCGAAGAACTCGGCGTCGTCGAGAGTCGGCTCGTACACTACCACAGGCACGCCTTTCGCCTTCACGCGCTTCATCACACCTTGGATGGAGCTGGCGCGGAAGTTGTCGCTGCCGCTCTTCATGGTCAGGCGGTACACGCCCACGACCGGCTTCTGTTTGCCCTCGTAGACCTTGGACCACACCATCTGCAGCACCTCGTCGGCCACGAAGTCCTTGCGGGTGCGGTTGGCCTCCACGATGGCCTCGATCAGGTTCTGGGGCACGTCCTTGTAGTTTGCTAGCAGCTGTTTAGTGTCCTTCGGCAGGCAGTAGCCGCCGTAGCCGAAGGAGGGGTTGTTGTAGTGGGACCCAATGCGGGGCTCCAGACAGACGCCGTTGATAACATCACCGGTATTGAGCCCACGAACCTCGCAGTAGGTGTCCAGCTCGTTGAAGTAGGCCACGCGAAGAGCGAGGTAGGTGTTGGCGAAGAGCTTCACGGCCTCCGCCTCGGTGGTGCCCAGCACCAGGCGCGGGATGCCCGTGGTGCCGTCGGCGTTCGTGCGATCAAGCTCCGCGGGGTCAGCGCCCTGGGCCAGCAGCTCGGCGAACTTCTCAGCGGCGGCCACGGCCTCGGCGTCGTCCTTGGGGGCGCCCACCACGATGCGGCTCGGGTGCAGGTTGTCGTAGAGCGCCTTGCTCTCGCGCAGGAACTCGGGGCTGAAGATGATGCGCTCGTCGCCCAAGCGCTCGCGCAGCGATGCCGTATAGCCCACCGGGATGGTCGACTTGATCACGATCCAGGCCGTCGGGTTCACCTCGCGCACGGCAGCGATGGCTGCCTCTACGGAAGAAGTATCGAAAAAGTTCTTATCGCTGTCGTAGTTCGTCGGAGTGGCAATGATGGCGTAGTCGGCACCGGCATACGCCTCGGCGGCGTCCAGGGTCACCTTAAGATTCAGCTCGCGCTCCCCCGCCTTCGCCTCGGCCAGGAACCGCTCGATCTCGTCGTCCTGGATGGGCGAAACAAAATTGTTTAGCTTCTCGACCTTCTCCGGCACGATGTCGAGAGCATGCACCTCGTTGTGCTGGGCCAGCAAAACAGCAAGGGACAGGCCCACGTAACCGGTACCCGCGACCGCAATCTTCATTGAACGCCTCCAACAACTAATAGCTAAATGTGCTTCTTCTTAAGAAGAAGCAAAAGGTACTCGTTTTTCGTCCCTAAAAACCAAGCAAGAGACAGGGCTGCGAACACTGCCCCACCGATCATAACTTCAAGCATCAAACCAGGGATTCCACCCGGAAGCACTTGAACAACCAGGCGCACAACGATCAACATTACAAACCCAATGACAAAGCCAGGCACAGCCTCGTAAATCCATGAGGCAAGAGGCAGCTCGGACCGAACGGCCATGGTCTGCAAAATGCACACCGCAACCTCCGCCAACAGAGTTCCCACTGCGGCACCCGCCGCGCCAAATGAGGGAATCAGCAATAGGTTAATTCCCAGATTAACAATCGCTCCGCCAATAACGGACGCCACGTATGCTCGGTCCTTTTTTGTCGGCATTAGCCACTGGGTTCTGATCACATTTGCCCAAGCCATGAAAGGCATCTCGGCAACGATAAGAGGGAGGACAAGCTTGCACTCGTCAAACCCTTCCCCAAAGAATATCGGCACGAATTCAGCTGATATGGCGATCAAGCCAAAAGAGAACGCAAAAGAAAGCAGGGTAGCAAACCACATTGAGGGAGCCATATATTGAACCGCCTGCTCTCGCCGTCCCACAGAAATAAGGTTGGAAGCATGAGGAAGCATGACCGTGCCCAATGCCGTAATGAAAGAGAACGGCATCTGGGCAACCTTGAGACCGTTCTCAAATACACCGGTCTCAGCCTCACCGGAAATCCAGGTGAGCATTACTTTGTCAAATATCGTATACAAGCTAATGGCGACGACAGGGACGAATAGGACGATATTAGGCTTGATGTGCCGCCTAACTCCTTCGAACGTCGGACGAAAGAAGTTGAACTCCTTTAGAACAAAGGGCCAGAGCACGGCGACCGAAGCAGTTAGGCTCAAGGACATAAGTGCCAAGTAGTTAAAGACAGCACCGTCGCCCCTTACTACCACGAAAGTAAGGGCAAAAGTAGCCAGCTTGATAATAAAATTCCTGGTTACCGTAATCTTGAAACGCTCAAGACCAAAGAATAACCAGTTGATATCCAAGGCAGCAGAGATCACGTAAGGTAGCCAGATAAGAGCATTAATGCTTCCATCTAGACACACCAGGGAGTAAACACAGTAAGCAATCGTGACGAGTACCGTCAAGCACCCCTGCAAAGACCAAATCTCCCAAAAAGTGCGGCGCAACACCTCTGGATCATCGCGAACCATCGCAATAGTCCGGTTACCGTAGTTGTTAACCCCGAGCATGGCGAACAATACGAAGTAATAGGCAACCGAATATGTGTAGGAATAGGTCCCTAATCCCACGCTTCCAAGTACACGCGACAAGTACGGCGCTGTTACAAAGGGGAGAATGAGCGTCAGAACTTGGTAAGAAACGTTATACAAGAAGTTCTTTTTTACGCTCAAGCCTTCGCCCCTTCGAGAGAAGCCTCGTCAAAGCCTTGGCAATTGTATGCAGCCGCATACAAAATGACCGAGAAGGACAGGCCCGTACCGTAAGGCTCGGCAATGCCAAGCACGAATGCGGTGGCAACACAAGCTGCAATAACAGCCGCGACCCATTTGGATCCATTCTTGAACCCCTTGTCTAGCAGACAGGTAGACACAGCGAGAAGAAGCAGAGCCACCAAACCACCGAAATATGCTGTATCAAAAAGGTAATTATGTGCAGACAAAACTTTGCCGTCGAACCTCGTTAACATGACATCATCTCGTTCGACGCCATATCCAAATAAAGGCGCCTTTAAAATAGTCAATATAGCCCCGTCCCAGACACCGGTCCTGGTAGTAAGGGTCAAATCCTTATGCAAGATATTGATAATAATGAAAGAAAATAAGCTCTGAAGCCTAAGTATGGGCACAGCTAAGGTGCCCAGGGCAGCCGCGAGCAAGGACACAAGCCCTCCTCGCTTTCTAAGCCCCGCCACCTTAAGAAAAATGAAAAGAAAAACGGGGATAGCGGCACATGCAACAAGAGAGCTCGCGGACCACACAAGGATTGAATTCAAGAACATCCCACCGTAGTAGGCCAGCGTAAGGGGTCCTATTTTCTCAAGTTTAGACACCTCATAAAGAGCGAGCATCATGAGCCCTGGGAGAAGGACTTTGAAATTCAAATTTCTATGTCCGAGAAAATAACAAGGATTGCGTGTCTCCGTGGATTGATAGATTCCGTTGGGGAAGGCGATCACAGTAAAGAGATTGATAACCAAATATGCCGCATAAAGAGCAGCCACACCCAAGGCGAGGTTCTTTGGCGAAGTGTTAATTCCCATCTCAATAAATAGATAAATCGACACAACCTTTACGAAGAGCCACACAGCTTCCCCAACACTGCCCCCGTTAATCACAGTGACAATAGTTAAGAATCCCTGCAGTGCAAGAACAGCAAGGAGCATTTTTGAAACTTTGCGCACCGAAAACGCTACGAACAGGATGAGACCGCAACACGCTAAGGCGAGTAGGTTGTAAATGGTCGACGCTTTGTGATATACATCACCAACCAACGATGGCTTGGACAAAAGAGCCGTAATTACCGCAACAATCAGAGGGCTCGAAAATAAGATCTGAGCTAAATCCCGGCCACCTAAAATCTCATTTAGCCTACTAGTCACTTTGTTCAACATAAATAAAATCTCCCGCATCTCACATTAAGTCGAAATACCAACAAGCGAAAACAAGCAGTCGAATTACGTTCTTCGATAGCTTAGTCAAATTTAGAAAGTAAATTCTTGCGCCGCAGCCTGTTCTGCACAATCACGAGAGCGGTCTTGGCACCGAGCAGCGCTTTGCGCATCTTGCCTCCGCGCCGGGATTGACCCGCCTGTTTATAGACCCAAGCAAACTGAGCGGCGGTGGAATTAACCATGAGCTCATACTTAGAACGAACCTCGAAACCTGCGCTCTTTAGCGGTTTCGAGACGCGCCATTCGTTCTTTAAGGCATTCTGGTAAGCGCAAAAAACTTGCTCAAGAAGCTCGTCGTTCCCAAGGGCCTTGGTGGTCGCGCCGAAGGCAAGAATTACACATGCAGCATCAAGACTAATGCCCAAACCGCCGTTCAGCAGGCTTCGCTCAAGACAGTAATTCTCCAAAGCGTCCAGTGCCTTATAAACGCAAAGGCACTTTTCCATCGTGGGAAATTTAGTCAAATTGTCCTGGATGCTCGCTCCTTCAGAAATCCTATAGGTGACAAGTGACTCGTGCACAAGTGCAATGGTTTTCGAGCTAGCAAGAGCGGAGTAGGAGAAGAACACGTCATTGCAGTTGCCTAAAGACTGAAACTGAAGACGCTGTTCTCGAATAAATGAAGTTCTAAATATCTTGTTAAACGGTACGGGAGATGTCAGCTGAAAGAGATAGTCAGCGCAGATGCTAGTTTTGACAAAAAATCCTGCAGCCCTCGGCGAGATATTCTCCCATGGCTTAACCTCACCAGTCTTTTCAATTAAACAATTGATATCACATACCGCAATTTCGGCATCGCAAGATTCAGCCGCCTTCACCATCTTTTCGAGAAAATCCAGTTTATAGATATCATCGGCGTCCAAAAAAGCGAGCCACATGCCGGTAGCAAGGGCAAGCCCTGCATTCCGTGCAACGCCCGCACCGGAATTAGACTGGTGCAGTACCCTTACGCGCGGATCTGAAACCGCATGTTTCTCAGCTATTGCAAGAGTGTCGTCGGCACTGCCATCGTCGACACAGATTATCTCAATGTTGTCCAGAGTTTGTTTCTCGAGGGAGTTCAAAGTCTCATCAATATAAGCTCCGGCATTGTACGCCGGAATCACGATAGACACATATGGAGATGTTTCATCGAACTGATTATAAATTGGCATTTGCCACCCCGTTCATATAGCGATTAAGCTCGGTAGAGAATGAAGTTAATCAACTCCGCCCCACATAGGCGAAATAACCTCCAGACACTTAGAAATTATCCTAGTAGCTCAGCGCAACCTCTTGTACACAAAAGACAGCCTAAACACTCCCACATGGCTAGGGGAACAACCACCACAGCTTACGTGGCTTACGGCCCAACCACACCAACGCAAGGCAGACGAGATACACGACGGCAGGGCCGCCTAAACGCCAGACGTTGCTCAGCCCGTTAAACCCGGTCAGCGCCTGAATATGCCAGATCACAATCGAGTGGACAAGATAAACCCCAAAACTGCATGCAGCCATCCTGCTCAACAACTGAGAGCACTCCCCCGACACCTCGCGCCGCGCCATCAAACTCTTAACGAGAACAAACACCGCGACGGACTCGACGAAGGCCGGGACACTGTTGTAGCCCCAGCCGATCTTGACAAGCGACCCCGAGTCGTAAGAAGCAAGCACGGTACCGAAAAACCTGTACGCCGTGAGGGCTACGGCAAGTACGTAAATCAGCAGTCTGATTCTTCTGGGAATCTCGTTGTTGGCCAGCCAGTAGCCTACAAACAGATACAGCAGATAACCGCCAACGACCTCAAGCGCAAAAGCGCCGTTCCAAGCCAAGCCGACAAGCCCCGCGGCAAAGGGCGCAGCGATGTTGACCAAGAACCCGGCACCAATCGCATATTCCAAAACTCTTTTGTTCTCCGCGACAAGCGAGAGAACCGGAATACAGAGATACGCTGCGAAGAGCGGGGCAAAGAACCAGTAGCGACTGTTGAGTTTGTTGTTAATAATCGCCTCAAGCAGCGAGGACAGGGTAAGGGTCTCCGACTGTCCGGTCAATCTAAGCCATGCATAGGTAATCAAACTCCAGCTCAGGAAGGGGACGAACGTCCGCATGAACCGCTTCTTGAGAAAGTCGCGTGTCGAATAGCGCGACCTGTATCCAAGCAACGTCGCGCCGGACAGCATGAAGAACACCGGCACCGCCCAGTAAAACAAGCAGTCGACAGACAATGCCTGAACCCAGCGCAGGGAGTACCTAAAGTTGTGCGTAAGCCCATTGACGTGCATCGCAACCACGCCAAAGCAGGCCAGCACGTTGAGCGCATCGAAGTAAATTACACGTCCACAGGAACCTGGCTGATTATCAGGCATTGCCCAAACTCCAAAAAACAAAAATAGATTTGACTGGTGAATACGTAAGACTATTGAGTAGAGCGAAAGTAGACTTACCCCCTAATCAGGCGACCAAGTGTGCCATAGGCCCGAAATAACTATTCGATAGGTATCCTGTTGCCATAGGGCAGGCAAAGAAGGGATTGGCGAATAACTCGATGTAAATCACGAGAGACCTCTCGGTTCTAACAGAACAAACCCCCACAGGTATGGTGAAGTTCACTTCCCATAGTCCTCTGAATACATTGGACGAACCCGAATCAAACGTCAAAGTCGCGTCCAATTAAACCGCTCATCAGTACCATGTTCCTCATCTACCCCTTAAACACTTATCGTAAAGACTCATTGCGACATCATAGACGGCTGGGCATTTCGCGAACAAGAGCATGCGCCATCTCTGACTCTTGCTCGGAGCCAGCGGCACTAGGCTCTTTACATTTGCCTTTGCAAAGGAGATTTGCTCATCCATAAGAGAATGCGCCTTCACGCCGTCATCCTCAACCACCTTAAGGATAGGTCGCATTCTCATATATGATAAAAAACGTCGATAATTTACTTCCAGCGACAATTCTGGATATGAAGAAAGAGAATATCCTTCGACCTCATTAACGGCGCGCACATAGTCAAGAGGCTTCGCGATTGAACAGGCTTTAGGATGTATGGTCGACCCTGGTCGCATAACATACGAGTAGATGACCTTATCAACAAGCACGCATCCATCGGTATTTAAGATGAACCGCCCCATCGCCGCTAGATCTTCAAACTGCCTACCAACCGGAAATGGGTTATCTTCAATAATTTTCCGGGGATATAGTTTGCAATAGGGGCCCTCCTCAATTTCGTTGAGCAGGAAGCGTCTATACGCCTCATTTCGGGAGACATGGCACTCGTTGCCTGTTCCGGCCTCTTGTGGCATGACGTATTTGCTGACGACCTCAAGCTTGCAACAAACAATTGAGTTGGGCCTGCGATGATTAATCAACGTCTCGAGATATCGCGGGCTAAACAAATCATCGCCGTCAACAAAACAGACCCACTCGCCCGTCGCTTCGCTAACACCCTTATTTCGTGCGCTTGACTGTCCCTGATTTCTTTGGTGAAAGACTTTAAGCTGCGAACAGTCTTGAGCCAATAAATCTAGTTGTTCACCCGTCGAGTCGGTCGACCCATCATCGACGCAGATAATTTCACATTCGTCGAATGCCGTCTGATTGCGCAACGCATCGAAACACGTTTGAACACAGTCTTCCAAGTTGTACATAGGAATGACTACTGAGACCAACGGTTTCTTGTCCATGCATAACCCCAAAATTGAATCTAAGAGAGATTAGAAGCTGCGTTCGTACTTCTTGCCAAAAAACTTGGCGGCGAGGAAGCCTTTGGCCTTGGCGGGCCAGTCGATGGGTTCGGGGCTCACGACGGGCATCTCGGCCCAAGCGATACCGTTTGTCTCAAGCCAGGTATCCAGCAGAATCTCGCTGATTCGGCCGGGGTAGCGGGCGGCAAACGCATCGTATCTACGGTCCTTGAGCTGCTTCTCCAAGTCAGCCAAAAGCGGGAAAAGCCAGGCGCAATACGCGTCGAAAACCGGCGCCTCGGCGACCAGCATATTGAACATGTGAGCCTTGGTACCCTTGAGCTCGGAATCAAAGACAGGCAGGTACTCGGGACAGTCCTTACTAAGAATGTCCCTAATCACATCCAAGTGCTCGCCGGGATGAGTGTGGCGATAGTGGCTACCGATCGTCTCGATAACGTAGTTTCGGGACTTGGGCAGGATTACCTTCGTGCCCGTCTCGCTAAAGACGTTCTGGAAATCTGCGGCGTCCGCGATGCGATCATAGGCGTCGGCCGCACGACGAACACCGGGCTTGCAAAAGTGGCGCCTGTAGTGAACCAGGCCCTTGTGCTTGGCGTCAGAGTTCTTCCACAGCCAATACAGCGCCGTGAGCTCGGAATACTCGCCATTCTTCTCGGAAATATTCTCGCCCTCGTTATCCTGCTGCATGTCCACGCAAACATCGGGGTGCAACGTTGCACCAACGTGAATGGGCAGGTAGCAGGCATCTTGCGGCATACGGTACGGCTTGTGCGCGGCAATCGCAATCTGCCAATCGGGATTTGCTGGGGTACTCATACCTCAGCTCCCCTGGGCCGAAAGGACGACGCCGATGGTTTGGACCACGAGCTTAAGGTCGGTCCAGACCGAGCACTTCTTGATGTAGAGCAAGTCAAGCTCCACCCACTCGGCGAAGCTGATGGCGTCGCGGTTGCGGCGGGTCTGCCAGTAGCAGGTCATACCAGGCTTGACCAGCAAACGCTGCTTCTGCCTGGGAGTGTAGGCGGCCACCTCTTTGGGCAGCGCGGGCCTGGGGCCCACGACGCTCATGCGGCCGGATAAAACATTTAAGAACTGCGGCAGCTCGTCGATGGACGTCTTGCGAATCCAGCGGCCCACGCGGGTAATGCGCGGGTCGTCGGCCATCTTGAAGACGGGGCCGTCCTTCTC
>CAVDXJ010000019.1:0-11163 GCA_963612765.1 Oscillospiraceae bacterium | reverse complement strand
ACCGGCGAGGTCGAGGTCCACGACGGCGGCCGCATGATGATCCACAAGACCGAGTACCGCGAGCGCCGCGACCACTTTGCGTTCTTTAGCGTCAACCGCCCGGTCGACGGTTTTGACACCGACCGCGCTTCGTTTGTGGGCACCTACAACGGTCCAAACGCCCCGCAGGCCGTGATTGACGGGGCCTGCACGGGTTCGGTCGCCTCGGGCTGGAGCCCGGTGGCGGCACACCAGCTGGACGTGGCGCTTGAGCCCGGCCAGTCCTGGACCGCGACCTTTGTCCTGGGCTACGTCGAGAACCCCCGCGACCAAAAGTGGGAGTCCAAGGGCGTCGTCAACCGTGCCCGTGCCTGCGAGCTGGCCGCCCGCTACGCCACCGACGAGCAAGTGGACGCCGCGCTGGCCGCCCTCAACGCTTACTGGGACGACCTTCTCGGCACCTACGTGGCCGCGACGCCCGACGCGCGCGTGGACCGCATGGTCAACATCTGGAACCAATACCAGTGCATGGTGACCTTCAACATGAGCCGCTCGGCCAGCTACTACGAGAGCGGTATTGGCCGCGGCATGGGTTTCCGCGACTCCAACCAGGACCTTCTGGGCTTCGTGCACCTGATTCCAGCGGCCGCCCGCCAGCGCATCCTGGACATCGCGGCCACCCAAAAGGCCGACGGCTCGGCCTACCACCAGTACCAGCCGCTTACCAAGAAGGGCAACTCCGACATTGGCGGCGGCTTCAACGACGACCCGCTGTGGCTGATCGCCGGTGTGAGCGCTTACCTTCGCGAGACGGGCGACTTCACGATCCTGGACGAGAAGGTCCCCTTTGACAACGACGAGTCCACCGCGTGCCCGCTGCTTGAGCACCTGCGCCGCTCGATGGACTACACGTTGGCAAACCTTGGCCCCCATGAGCTGCCCCTCATTGGCCGCGCCGACTGGAACGACTGCCTTAACCTCAACTGCTTTAGCGAGGAGCCGGGCGAGAGCTTCCAGACCACCGGCCCTTCCGAGGGCCCGGTGGCCGAGTCGGTCTTCATCGCTGCGATGTTCGTCAAGTACGCTCGCGAGTATGCCGACATCGTGGACATGCGCGGCGCCGAGACCGAGGCCGCCCGCGCCCGCGCGGCGTCCGAGCGCATGATCGCCGCCATCGAGCGCGACGGCTGGGACGGCGAGTGGTTTGTGCGCGCCTACGACGCGTCCGGCAACAAGGTGGGAAGCAGCGAGTGCGAGGAGGGCAAGATCTACATCGAGCCCCAGGGATTCGCGCCTCTAGCTGGGGTTGGTTTGAACAATGGCAAGGCCGAGGCCGCGCTGGCTTCGGTCGAGCGCCTGCTTGACACCGAGTACGGCGTCATGATCTTCCAACCTGCCTACTCCGAGTACCACAAAGAGCTGGGCGAGGTCTCCAGCTACCCGCCGGGCTACAAAGAGAACGGCGGCATCTTTTGCCACAATAACCCCTGGGTCTCCATCGCCGAGACGCAGGTGGGCCACGGAGACCGCGCCTTTGAGGTCTATCGCAAGATTTGCCCGGCTTATCTGCAGGACAAGGCCGCCCGGCACGCGACTGAGCCCTACGTCTACTCGCAGATGGTCGCGGGGCGTGACGCTGTGAACTTTGGCCAGGGCAAGAACTCCTGGCTCACGGGTACCGCTGCCTGGACTTTTGTCAACGTGAGCCAGTACATCCTGGGCATGAAGCCCACGCTGGAGGGCCTTATGGTCGACCCCTGCGTGCCCGCCGGCTGGGACGGCTTCACGGTGACGCGCAAGTACCGCGGGGCCACCTACGAGATCCACGTTGCCAACCCCAACCATGTCCAAAAGGGCGTGGCTGCGGTCGAGGTCGATGGCGAGAAGATCGCGGGCCAGGTGCTTCCCGTAGCCCCTGCTGGCGCAGCCGTGCAGGTAAACGTCACGATGGGGGTCTAACCCCTTTCCAACCCCTTAGGTCTTGCCAGGGCCCCGGGCGTCGCGGACGGTCTTCTCGCCGCCTGCGCCGCCCCTGGGCCCGGCGAACCTCCAGAGATACGGGCTGCTGCCCATTGCCTGTTTTCTCCCCGTAAATTTGCAATATTTTCTCTTCCCAATATTGCAGCCCGTGTCTCTGGGGGCCTCGTCACCACCGCGATTACCAGGAGCGTTGCTATGCCAGACGTATACCGCAAGGCGTTGAAGCGCGGTGAGCAGGACCTGCGCCGCGCCACTGCCGAGGGCCGCCACCCCTACATCACCGATCTTGACAGCATCGTGCTCGAGGGTCAGACCGCGGGCTGCGAGGCCTGCGGCACCCATGAGATCCCGCTGTCCATGGTGGTGGGTACCGTCACGCGCGGCCGCACCACGGCCTTCTCACGTACCTTCATGCCGCTGCTGGAACCCGACACTGAGTTTGCCATCAAGTGGTCGCGCCTCTACGACATCCAGGTGGAGGAGGGCTACCGGGACCCGGTGCGCGTGATGGAGTTCATGCACCGCTTCTACGTGCAGGAAGGCAACAAGCGCGTCTCGGTGCTCAAGTACCTGGGTGCTCACACGGTGACGGCCGAGGTCACGCGCCTGTACCCCAGCAAGTGGGAGGGCGGCGAGCGCAGCCTTTACGGGGAGTTCTGCGAGTTTTGGCGGGCATGTCCTATCTACGACATCGAGTTCTCGCGCCACGGCTCTTATCAACGCCTGGCCGCCGCCTTTGGCCGCGATCTCTCGCGCCCCTGGCCGGCCGACGCCGTGGACTACCTGCGGCAGACCTACATCTTTTTCCAAAGCGCCTACGAGCGCGCGGGCGGCGCCCACCTGGATATCACCGCGGCCGACGCCATGCTGGTCTACCTGGGCGTCTATACCCAGGACCGCATCTTGGACGTGCCGTCCACGATCATCATCGACCGCTTGTCCCACATCTGGCGCGAGCTTGTGATCGAGGGCAGGCCGCAAGACGAGAAGCTCGACCTGCTTGAGGCTCCGCAGGCCGATGACGTACAAAAGGCCCCGGGGCTGACCTCGGGCGTGCTTAACTTTTTTATGGGCAAGACCGTCTACACGCCCACCAAGCCGCTGCGCGTGTGCTTTATTCACGACCGCTCAACTATGGGCTCGGGCTGGGCATACGTCCATGACCTGGGCCGCCAGCACCTTGAGGAGTACTTTGGCGGCATCGTGCGCACCTCGGTCTTTGAGAACTGCGCCGATGAGGGCCGCTTTATGGACGCCGTGGCTGCCGCGCACGACGTCGGGAGCGACGTCGTCTTTACTACGTCGCCCGCGCTGATGGACCTCACGGTGCAGGCGGCAGCCAAGTATCCGGGCGTGCGTTTTCTTAACTGCTCGGTGGGGCTGCCGCACCAGCTGGTGCGCTCGTACTACGGCAAGATGTACGAGGCCAAGTTCCTGCTGGGCGCCCTGGCTGCCAGCATGACAAACACGCATCGCATTGGGTACCGCGCCTACTACCCGGTGCTGGGCACCATCGCCGAGATAAACGCCTTTGCGCTGGGCGCTGCCTTGATCGACCCGCGGGCCCGTGTGGTCCTAAGCTGGTCGCGCGGCGAGACGCGCGATTTGGCGGCCACCATGCGTGAGCAGGGCGTCGACGTCATGAGTGGCTCGGATGTGGTCAAGCCCTTCGAGGGATCCAACGAGTACGGCCTGCACATGCTGCGCGACGACGGGGCACTGGTTGACCTGGCCGGACCGGCCTGGCGCTGGGACCGCTACTACGAGCTTATCGTTCGCAGTTTGCTGCACGGCACCTGGGACGAGGTGGCCGGCGCCGATGCGGGCAAGGCCGTCAACTACTGGTACGGCTTGAGCTCGGGCGTGATCGACGTCGACCTGGCGCCGGGGCTGCCGGTGTCTACCCATAAGCTAATGGGCTACCTGCGCTCGGCCATCACTTCGGGCGCCATTAGCCCGTTTGAGGGTGAGCTGCACAGTCAAGAGGGCGAGGTCCAGCCCCAAGGCGCGCCGCGCATGTCCAGCATCCAGGTGGTGAGCATGACCTGGCTGGCCAGCAATGTCGAGGGATCGCTGCCGGCCGGCTGGGAACTTAGCGAGCGTGCGCAGGCCGCCGCCAAGGTCGCGGGGGTTCTCAAGGCATGAAGGTTTTGGCGATCGCCGACGTCGAGGAGCGCGCCCTTTGGGATTATTACTCGCCCGAGCGCTTCAAGGACGTCGACTTGATCTTGTCGGCCGGTGACCTGGACGCCGAGTACCTGGAGTTTCTCGTCACCGTCATCAACAAGCCGCTGCTCTACGTGCGCGGCAACCACGACGACGCCTACGCTAAGCACGCGCCGGGCGGCTGTATTTGCGTTGAGGACTCGGTTTATGTGTGGCAGGGCGTGCGCATCGCCGGCCTGGGCGGGTCGATGCGCTACCGGGGCGGCGCCAACATGTACAGCGAGGAAGAGATGGAGCGGCGCGTGCGGCGGCTTGACCTCAAGATCCGGGCTGTGGGCGGGGTGGACATCCTGCTGACGCACGCACCGGCCTTTGGCGTGGGCGACCTGGACGACCTGCCGCACCGCGGGTTCGACTGCTTTAACCGGCTTCTTTCGCGCTGGCAGCCAGACTACATGGTGCATGGCCACGTGCACCGCGAATACGGTTGCGATTTTTGTCGCCGCCGCACGCTGGAGTGCGGCACCCAGGTGGTCAACGCCTACGGCTACACCATGTTTGACCTGGAGCGGGATGCCTATCCCGACCGCGGCTGGCGCGGCGTGCTGGCCAACTCGCTGTGCCTGCGCTGCGACCCCTCCTTCGTTGACGGGACCTAAATCGCAGATAAAGCGCTTCAAAAACGGGAGAATCTGCGATATAGGTCCCGCCATCGCGCGGCGCTATAATGCGACGGACAATGCGTCGGGGTTCGAAGGGGGTCTGGCATGGGCATCGAGAAGGTCGCGGTTATTGGCAAGGGCGCCGTCGGGCTGTTGTACGGCTCGATGATTGAGAAGGCCCTGGGTGCGGGCTCGGTCGAGTTCGTGATGGATGACGAGAGATACGCGCGGCACGTGGGCGACAACGTGACCATCAACGGGCAGGCCTGCGGCATCGCGACGGTGCCTGCGAGCCGTGCGCGCCAGGCCGACGCGGTTATTTTGACGATCAAGACGACGGGCCTTGCCGCCGCGCTGGACACCATGGAAGCCGTGGTGGGCCCCAAAACCGTGATTGCTTCTCTGTGCAACGGAATCCGCAGCGAGAAGAGCATCGCCCAGCGTTTTGGGTGGCGCAACACCGTGCTGTCTGTGGCACAGGGCATGGACGCCGTTTTTATCGGCAACGCCATGACCTATACCCACACGGGCGAGATTCGCTTTGGCGCGGCAGAGGGCACGGCGGCCGGTGTGGTTGATGCCCTGGCCGACCTGTACACCCGCGCGGGCATCTCGCACACTGTTGAGGCCGATATCGTGCGGCGCATGTGGACCAAGCTCATGCTCAACGTGGGCGTGAACCAGACCTGCATGGTCTACGGCGGCACGTACGGTTCGGTACTTGAGCCGGGCAGCGAGCAGCTGCGCTGCTTTGTGGCGGCCATGCGAGAAGTGCGCGCCGTCGCCGCGGCCGAGGGCGTGACCTTGACCGAGGACGACCTTTCCCAGATGGTCGCACTGATGGCGGGCTTGGACCCCGCGGGTATGCCCTCGATGGCCCAGGATCGCGTGAATGGCAAGCGCACCGAGGTGGCGGAGTTCGCGTGCACCATCTGCGAGCTGGGGCGCGTTCACGGGATCTTGACGCCCACCAATGACTGGCTCTACGAGCGCGTGCGCCAGATCGAGGCGGATTTCTAGTAGGGGAGAATTAGTCGATGACCTGCGGTTCATTTGTTCTTAAGGGAAACATC
Organism: Oscillospiraceae bacterium; assembly: GCA_963612765.1. Classification (GTDB taxonomy): domain Bacteria; phylum Actinomycetota; class Coriobacteriia; order Coriobacteriales; family Atopobiaceae; genus Paratractidigestivibacter. The sequence goes on along the minus strand of CAVDXJ010000019.1, from coordinate 5,303 downwards.
TGCTGGAACGTCTCGCAAAGCGTGGTTTCTTGCCGCCAAGGCGCCTGCGCCGTGTGCGTGGACGGCAGGTGCGCGGGCGTGTTCGACGCGGCGGCGCTGCCCGATGCCTACGCGGGGCTGCCAGTTGTCGACTGCGGCGACGCCCTGGTGATCCCCGGCATGAGCGACATCCACGTCCATGCCCCGCAGTACGCCTTCCGCGGCCTTGGCATGGACCGCGAGCTCATCGAGTGGTTGAACGCCTATACCTTCCCCGAGGAGGCCCGCTACCGCGACCTGGCCTATGCCGAGCGCGCCTACTCCATCTTTGCCGATGACCTGCGGCGCAGCGCTACGTGCCGCGCCGTCGTCTTTGGCACCATCCACGTGCCGGCCACGCGCCTGCTCATGGACAAACTCGAGGCCACGGGCCTGGTGAGTTATGTGGGCAAGGTCAACATGGACCGCAACGCGCCCTTCTCCCTTGTCGAGACCAGCGGTGCGTCCGCTGCCGCTACCAGGCGTTGGTTGGAGGACGTGACCGACCGGTACGAGCGTTGCCGCCCCATCCTGACGCCCCGCTTTACCCCCAGCGTGACCGATGGCCTGATGATTGAGCTGGGTTTGATTCACGATGAGTTTAACGTGCCGGTGCAGAGCCACCTTTCCGAGAACCTCTCGGAGGTCGACTGGGTGCGCGAGCTGTGCCCGTGGGCCAGCTGTTACGGCGCGGCATACGACCGTTTTGGCCTGTTGGGGCCGCATACCGTGATGGCGCACTGCGTCTATTCCAGCGACGAGGAGATTGATCTGCTTCGCCGCACGGGTACCTACGTTGCGCACTGCCCGCAGAGCAACGCGCAGCTGGCCAGCGGCATCGCTCCGGTGCGGCGCTATCTTGACGAGGGACTTTCTGTGGGTCTTGGCACCGACGTGGCCGGCGGCGCGAGCCTCTCGATGTGGCGCGCGATGTCCGATGCTGTGGCGACCTCGAAGCTGCGCTGGCGCCTGGTGGACCAGAGCTTGTCGGCGCTGACCTGGCAAGAAGCGCTTTGGCTGGCCACCGTAGGCGGCGGGTCCTTCTTTGGCTTTGTCGGCAAGTTCGAGGAGGACTACGAGTTCGACGCCCTGGTGGTCGACGACTCTGCCCTTCGCGCCCCGCGCGACCTTACCTTGCCCGAGCGCCTCGAACGCTGCGTCCATCTTGGCAGCGAGGGCGCCCGCCTGGTCCGCAAATACGTCTCCGGCCACGAAATCGACCTGGCGTAGGTCCGGCAAGATGCAGCCCATCCCAAAAACTCAACAAGTCGGCCGACAAAATCGGATTTGGTGAGTAGCCCGAAATCGCGCACCTCATCTACCTGCGGGTTTGTATACGAGAAAGGCCCGGCTACTAGGCCGGGCCGGTTTTGTCGGCTTACTTGTCGCGTTTTTGGTTTTTAGCGAGGCCTAATGCCCTCCGCGGCTGCGTTGGGCCCCCAAAAAGCTTCCCTGTTGGTGCTCCGTCCACGGAGCTTCATGGCCTCGACGTAGGTCTCCGCGTCGCGTTCGTAGGCATCCTCTCCAAGGCCGCGCGGGGAGCGGCGCGGCGACGCGCGTGACGACCAGCTCGCAGGACTGCACGTCGCCGCGAGGGAGCCTTCGGGGCCTGAGGGTCTCCTCGAGCGCGGCGGTGACGATGGCCGCTGGGGTCACGATGGGTTCGAAGAAACCGATGAGCCAGAGCTTGCTGGCGATGTCGTCGCGGCCCTTGCTCCGCGCCGTCCGTCACGAGCTGCATGTCCATGTGCCGGGCGGCCAGGTAGAAGTTCAGAAGAACGAAGAACACGAATTGAAACATGGCGACCCCTCTCGCTCGAAGGGCTTGACCATATGGTCAAGCCCTTCTACCTAAAAGCAAGGCAGAAGGGCGGGGAGTGCTTCCTTGAGCGGTTTATAAGAGGGCATTTCTGCTGTGAAATTGTTGGCGTCTGATTTGCTCGGCAACGGTGTCTGCGGCGGCCTCATGCTTTGCTGCGGCGCGCGCTCCGGATGGCACGCACCTTTTGCTCGAGGTCCTTGCAGGGTGTGATGTGAATGCGCTTGGAGTGGCTTTTCTCGTCGATGCGGAGCAATTCGCAAAGATGTTCGGTAGTGCACTCGCCGCTGAAGTCGAAGTAATGCAGCTTTCGGCGCCCGGGGAGTGCCAGCCATGACGCGACCATCGAGGCGACGTGGGCGTCGTTGGGGCAGAAGGAATACCCGAGAACGCAGAGGTCACTGGTCTCCTGGAGCGCATCGACCATGCGGGAGAGTTCGGCCGCCTGTTCCCAGCATACGATTGGCTTAACGGGGACCTGCGTCAGCAGGTAAGGGAAGACGAGCTCGTCCTCGCCGCCCGTTCCCTCGCGTATGTCGCGGACGGAAAGCGACATCGCCGACTCGAACTGCCAGAGGGCGCCCGAGATGTGGATGGGCCCGCCTATGACGTCGAGCTTGTCGCTGAGGCTGGTGTAGTTGGTCGTGATCACGTGGTCGAAGAGGCCGGCGAGCTCGCCGTAGTACGTCTCGGCGCACTCATCGTCGCTGAATAGGTTGGGTTCGGATATTTCCCGAACTATGTTGACCAGGTCATCGAGCACATACGAGTAGTACTCTGGCCCCTCGAGGACCCTCGTCTCGGGGCGCACCCGCTTGATGAGCCTGTCAGAGACGGAGAAGAACGCAGACCAGTAGTAGTTGACGAGCTTCCAGAAGGACGCATTCCTCCTGCCGGGTCTCAGGAGGCTCGAGAAATGCGTTTCGATGGTCCCGAAGTAGGCTTCCTTCAACGGCGTGTCGCGGTATTTGGAGAACCGGTCCTTCAGGTTGGGGTCTTCGATGATCGCTGTGAAGGCGCTCTTGTACCGTTCGGAATCGAGGCGCGCCTGCCTGATTTTGTCCAATTCGGAATCGTCTTTGGGAAAGTCGTTACCGAATACTGCCCGCAGAGTCTCTTTCTCTTCCTCCGTGAGGGTCTCGCCCTTGTCCTCCGGCACGAGCTCTGACACCAATCGCTTGAACTCCGGGCTCAAGGGGCTGTAGAGAAAGACGCCTTGGTACTTGTGGGGAAAGCCGCTTTTCGACTTTGGCAGCTTGGGCTTGTAGTATTTCTCGAGCGCCTTGTAGAGGTCCTCGTTCTTCGTGAAGCAGGTGTCCCAGGTAAAGCCGTCGCCTATGGGGAGGTTGTATGGCTCCACGCACTCCGCGCCGGCGCCGACGAGGAGGGTCACAGCGTCCGTTCTGTGGTTGGCCATCACATTCGCCTCCTAAGCATTGAATTTACATCACTTCTGCTAACGGGCCTCGAGCGTTTTCTCAAAGAGTCGTGTCCCGTCCTCGCTTTCGACCGCCACCGCCACCGCATCGTAGAGATGGTCCCTGGTGGCAAGAATGAAATAGGGCGCCCCATCAGCGGTAATGAAATCCGGTAAATCCCAGGCGCTCTCACACCAATCGCCAGCCTTATCCTCGGCGATTCCGGCAAAGTTGTGCCCACCATATCTCTGTCGTCTGCTATAGCGAAGCGTGCATTTAGACCCGTCGGGAGGGCCCGAGGTAGCCTTGACAAGAAGGACGACTTCTTTTTCAGTGGCACCGCTGCTAACATCCCGTTCCCATGATTCGACGTCCGAATCCGGCCACACGCCGAGCCACTTGCCGGCAAGAGTATGTTCCCCGTCAAATTTCGCGAGGGGCTCGATGTTTGACATGGTGTCAATAACGATGGCGAAGTCGAAGCGCCATGCGTACAGTTCGTCGTAGATTGTGGCGGAGTCCTCGTAGGCGCTTTCCTTGAGAGCGCAGAGGTAGGTGAAGGTGAGTTCGTCAGTCGCATTCCTGTTTTCGGACACGTAGGCGTACCGCGCCTCGTTCGCCTTGTCGTCCCTGCCCGCGCTGACGTACATGTCCACCGCAGTTGCGTAGTCCCCGCCTGCGAGTGCGGCGTCGCCCTCAGCCTCGCTCTGCAGGTTTAGGGCTTGGTTGTATCCGTCGTCGTCACCAATCTCTAGGTAGAGAGCCTCGGCCTCCTCGAAGTTGCCGGCTGCTATGGCCTCTCCGGCCCGCCGCCTTTTCTGCGCGGGCTCTATTACGTTGGTGAACAAAGTAACACCACCGGCCGCCGCCGCGAGTCCCGCGCAGCCGATGAGCGCGCGCCTCGTGATGGTCTTGCGGCGGGTTGTTTGGATTTCTTTGAGTTCAGAGAGCTTCTCATTGCATTGGGCGGCGAACTCGTTGGCCTCCCCGTAGTCTCCGAGCGAATCGTACTTCTCAATCGCAGCGGTCAACGAAGGGATGGAGCCTTGGTCCTGGAGCTTCTTCGCCTCTGCGAGCACCGCCTCGCAGCGCTTGTCGGCGTCGGCGAGCAGCGCGGCCTCGTCCTCGTTGGCCGTGAGAAGGCTTTTGCGGCAGCCGCAGCTGCAGCAGGACTCGCGTCGCACATTGACCTGGCCGCAGGCGCAAGCCCACCAGCCGCCGTGGTCCCGGACCTTGCCGCCGGCGGCCGGGTCGCCGGGCCCTATCCCGAGGTTGATCGCCCTCTGCTCGGCGGCGCGGGCGGGGAGCGCCAGCTTCTCGCGCGCGGGGAGGGGCGAGGCGGCGCCTACCGACTCCCATATTTCGCCCTGGACCTCGACCCGCGTGACGACCAGCTCGCAGGACCGCACGTCGCCGCGGGGGAGCCTGCGCGGCTTGAGGCTCTGCTCGGACCCGGCGGCGACGTCGGCGTCGAGGTACTCGACGGGCAGCTCCTCGGACGTGCCGTCCGCGTACTCGAGGCGAGCCACGGCGTAGATCGAGCTCGCATCGGCGCCGGAGACGTTTCTCGCCTTGGCCTGCAGCCAGCACTCGGACGTCTCGGTGTTGCGGGAGACCTGCATCGCCGTGAGCGCGACGGGGCAGCCGGGTTCCCAGGGGATCTCGGCGCCCTCGGCCCTGTGGATGACCTTGTAGTCCGCCATGTCCGCCCCCTAGAGCTCGGGAAGTTCGCCCGCGACGTCCTCGGGCGCCGGGGCTCCTCCCACGGCGGCCTTGTCGGGCAGGGCGGCGACGATGAGGGCGGGCGTGACGATGAGGCCGAAGAGGCCGATGAACCAGAGCTTGCCGGTTATGTCGCCGTGGCCCTTGCGCCTGGCGGCGTCCGTGACGAGCTGCATGCCCATGTACCAGGCGGCCAGGTAGCAGATAAGAAGAACGAAGAACACGAATTGAAGCATGACGACCCCTCCCGCTCGTGGCTTGACCTTAAGGTCAAGCCCTTCTACCTAAGAACAAGGTAGAAGGGCAGGGGGTTCTCCTTGAGTGGT
>CAVDXJ010000018.1:0-11226 GCA_963612765.1 Oscillospiraceae bacterium | reverse complement strand
GTATAGGGCACCTCGACGTTGCCGCAGACGTTCTTGTAGAACATCAGCGGGTCCACGATGCGGTACGAGTACTCGCCGTTGCAACGCACCGAGATGTCGACATCCAGCCCAATGTTGGTGTCCACCACGCGGAAAGGCACGGGCGTTGCCGTCCCGTACTTGTTGCCCATGATCTCTTTGGTATTGAAGTAGTAAACGCGCTGGTCCTTGCCTGTGTCGCCGCCAAAGGTGAAGCGGGAGCCCACGCGCTCAAACGAGGCCTTCAAGCGGTCAACCAGGCCCTCCCCAGCCGTGCCAAAGAACAAGCTGGGCTCGGTGGACGCGTCAAAGACGAACTCGCCCGCCTCGCCGCAGGCCTCAACGATCGCACCCTGCTCGACGATGATCATGAACTGGCCCTCGTTCACCGCGATGATCGAGCCGTTAGAGATGATGTTGTCCTCGCCGCGCGTGTTAGAACTGCGGCCGCCCGTGCGCTTCTCGCCTTTGACCGCCAGGGTGCCCGCGTCCAGGGAGTCGCAGTAGAAGTACTCGCGCCAAGAGTCGGCCAGCACGCCGCTTGCCGCCCCGATGCCCGCCTTCAACAGTCCCATAGCTTGTCCTTTCTCCGTGATTTGGCATGTGACCTGCCGGTTGTTTGAAAATCCGCTTGCGTCAAAGCATGCGCCGAGAAACGCGCGCGAGGCATGCCCGGCTGTCCCAAAACGCGCGGCCAACTTGAGCCGAGCGACCCAAAGTGCCCCCGGTGCGCACGGCTATACTTGGTCCATGGTGCGCGCGGCTAACATATCCAGGCAAAAGGCGCTCGTCCTTGCGGGCGTGGTGGCGGCTGTCTTTGCCGCGGTTCTTGCCGCCGTCGAGGCGAGCGGGGCCTTTTTAGCGCCGGTGCCCATGGCCCTCACGCAAGGCTCGGACGCCACCACCGGCTACATGGTTCTCTTTGGGCCCTTGGTCGCGGTCTGGGGCGTCTCGGTCCACCTGCGCTGCCCCGACAAGGCGATTCGCCGCTATCTCTTGGCGATTGCCGGGCTCATTGGTCTGTGGATGCTGTTGGTGCTGGTCAAATACTCGGTGCGCAACTACCAGCTGGCTGCGGCATTGTGGTATGGCTACTACATCCCCATGCTCGCCATCCCCACGCTGTGTTTGGCCTGCGCCCTGCGCGCGGCGGCCGTCGACGGCACGCGGGCGGGGCACGTGGTGCGGGCCGCGGCGGCGGGCGTCTCGACGGCCTTTGTGGCGCTGGTGCTTACCAACAACCTCCACCACCTGGTCTTTCGCTTTAGCTTTGCCGACCCGGAGTGGGCCGGCAACTACACCTACGCCGCGGGCTACTACGCGCTGGCCGCCTGGTGCGCGACACTTTTGGCGGGCTTCTTTGGGACCCTGTTTTTGGCGGCGAGAAAACAGCTGAGAAGCGCGTTTGTACCGCTTGTCGTGCTTTTGGGCGCGGGCGGGGCCTACGGGGTCCTTTACGCGCTGCGGCACGTGGGCGCGTTTGCGACCAACGTCTCGCTGGTGTACGGCACGTTGGCGCTGGTTGCGCTGGAGCTCACGCTTGACCTGGGGCTTCTCCCCTCTTACGCCTGGTATCAGGACGCATTTGCCAGCCTGCCGTTTGACCTCAAGGTGATTGGGCGAGGCGGGCAGGTCGAAGCGGCGACCACGGCAGCGGCGGCGCTTGACCCGGCGGCCGCGGCAATCCTAGCCGAGCACGACGCACAGGCCGCGGACACGGGCGCCGGCGACGAGCCGTGGGCCTTTCGCACAAGCGCCATTCCGGGAACCCTCTTCAAGGCCTATCCCGTACGCGGCGGCCGCGCCCTTCTCGCCGACGACGTGAGCGGCATCGACGAGCGCCGCGCCGCCTTGGAAACCAAGCGCGGGCGCCTAAGCCGCAGCAACGCCCTTCTCGCCCAAATGGCCAAAGTGTGCGGCGAACAGGCCCGCCTTCGCAGCGAGCGCGAGCTATACGAGCAGATCGAGACCTCGCTGGCCGACAAGACCGCCCGCATCAAGGAGCTGCTGGACGCGCTTCCCGCAGACGACGACCCGCGGTCCCTGGCGCGGCGGCGCGAGATGCTGGTCGAGGTCAAGCTTTTGGTGGCCTATTGCAAGCGCAAGGGCGCGCTGGTCCTGGCCGAGAAGGCCGACCCCGAGTTCAGCCGCGAGCGCCTACAGCTTGTCTTTAACGAGACGGCCTCTGACCTGCGCTCCATTGGCGTCGACTGCGCCGCTATCGTCCAGACGTCGCGGCCGTTGCCGGCCGGCGTCGTGAGCGTCTTGTACGACTGCCTCTACGACTTCGCGACCGCGGCAAACGCGGCCACAGACGCCGTGCTAATGCTGTTTGTGCAGGAAGATGAGGATGCCGTCGTTTTGCGCGCGGCGTTGACGGCTGCGGCGGGCGCCGACCTTTCGCAGACACTGGCCGTGCTTGAGGGAGACCTGGCCGCCCGCGGCATCGAGCACAGCGCCGTTGTGTCCGGCGGCGAGATGAGCTTCGTCGCCCGTATCCCGGCAGGGCGTGCGGAGCACCCCGCGGCGCAGGAGGTGGCGAGATGAACGCGCTTCTCGGCATGTCACACCTCACGCTAATCGTGCTTCTCGCCGCGTTCTTCTGCCTGGCGTGCGGCCAGACGGTCCACGCGATCCTGGTTGTCCTGCGCCGGGGCGCCAAGCCCACCTGGGCAATTGCGACCTACGAGGGACTCATCGCCTTTCACCTGGTGCTGGGCTGCTGCGGGGCCTGCGCGGCGGCGATGAACTACGGCGACTTTTTGGTGCGCCTTCGGCCGGTTGACGTGGCCCTCGAAGCCTTATTGTGGGCCAACGCCGCTCTAGTGGCGCTGGGCGGGTATCTGTGCGCGACCAAGCGCGAGCCCGTCATGCTGCCCGAGCTGGCCCTTTTTACCCTGTGCACGCCGCCGGTTATCGCGGCCGCGGGGCCGGGTGCAAGCGGGCTGCTTATCGCCGACGCGGCCTTCTTTGTCTTTAGGGTGACGGCCGCGCTGTTGCTGGATGCTCGCCACTTTGCCACGTCTACCAGCGCTTTGTCGGTGGTAGACGCCATGGACCGCCTGCCCGACGGCATCGTGTGGGCCAACAAACGCCGCCGCATCCTGTTTATGAACGACACGATGCGCGACCACCTGACCCAGCTTGGCTTTGCGACCGACCTTTCCGAGACAAGCGGCCTGTGGGCAGACCTCGAGCGTTTGGGTGCGGGCGAGGGCTGCGCGGTCTTGCCCGAGGGCATCCGCATCGCCATGACAGGCGGCAAGACGGTGCTGTTTTGCCACGACACGGTGTGCCTGCGAGGCATGGAGTGCTACCGCATGGTCTCGGTCGACGTGACCGAGGAAGAGGCGCTAAACGCCCAGATAGAGGCCGCCAACCATCTGCTTGAGGCCGAGAACGCCGAGCTGCGCGAGTCGATGGCGCGCGTGGACGCGGTGGCGCGCGCCGAGGCCCTGGTGCGCATGAAGGCCCGCGTTCACGACACCATTGGGCAGCGCCTTTCTATCCTGCACCGCTTCTTGGAGGCCGAGAACCCCACGCCCGCGGCTCTGGCCGAGGTGACGCGGCTGGCGGGCAGCATCCTGGACGACCTGGCCGAGCCGAGCCGGCCCGACCGCGCCTCTGAGCTGGCCTCTATTGCCCGGGCCTTCTCGCTTATAGGCATCGATGTACACGTAGACGGGATGCTGCCCGCAGACGCCGCCTGCGCCGAGGCTTTTGTGCGCATCGTGCGCGAGGCGGCCACCAACGCGGCAAAGCACGCGCAAGCCACCCGGGTTGACGTGCAGATGGTCAAGAGCGGCGACGCCTACGTTCTTCTCGTCCAAAACGACGGTATCCCGCCCGCCGCGGACATCCGTGAGGGAAGCGGCATCCCCGGTATGCGCCGCGCGGCCGCCGAGGTGGGCGCCACCTTCAACGTCACCCGCCGCGACCCGTTTACCATAGAGGTGGTGGCGCCGGTCGCGACCAACGGCGACCCCGCCTGCGACCCCGCAAGCCCTTCTCGCCCCATCGATTAAGGAGGCCCGCCCATGATCTCTATCCTTCTGGTTGAAGACCAGGCCATGCTGCGCGACTCGCTGGCCTGCACCATCAACATGCAAGACGACATGCAGGTCGTGGCCCAGTTGGGCGACGCCTCAAAGGCCTTGGACGCCGTCGAGAAGACCGGGGCCACCTGCGCTCTTCTGGACGTCTGCACCGAGAACGACTCGAGCGGGATCGTGGCCGCCCGCAAGATCAAGGCCGCGCACCCCGACGTGCGCGTCGTCATCATGACCGGTATGCCCGAGATCACCTTTGTCGAGCAGGCCCGCGACGCTGGCGTCGACAGCTTCATCTACAAAAACGTGGGCACGGCCGAGCTTTTGGGCGTCATTCGATCGACGATGGAGGGGTACTCGACCTTTCCGCTGGCGCAGCGCAATATCTTCTCGGACGCGGCCAAACTCACCGACACCGAGCTGGATATCCTGCGGCTTGTCTGCGAGACCAAGACCCGTAAAGAAATCGCGGCCGAGCTGTATTTGAGCGAGGGCACGGTCAAGCGTCACATCTCGGAGATCCTGGCCAAGACGGGCTACGACAACATCTTGCGGCTGGCGGTGCACGCGGTCTCGACGGGGCTCATCGTGCCGAGCATGACCAAGGGGGCCGGGGATAAGTAGCGCAGGCCGGAGCCGGCCGGGGCGGCGAGAAACCCGCCCGTTCTTCTCGGTGCCAAATTGAGACGCATGTCCACGTCCCCGCGCCGGACTTGGGCCGCGGGGCGCTTCTTTGCGTTGAGGCCCGGTCACATGATGGGAGCAGCGAAAACAATGCGGCCGCGCCTGCGCCGCGCCCAGCAAAGGAGGCTCTTATGGGACTTTTTGGCAACCTGTTTGAGAAGAAGACCTGCGACATCTGCGGCGGAGAGATCGGGCTTTTGGGCAACCGCAAGCTCGAGAACGGAAACCTGTGCAAGAACTGCGCGGCAAAGCTGTCGCCGTGGTTCTCGGATAGGCGCTGGTCCACGCTGGAGCAGATCCGCGAGCAGCTTAACTGGCGCGAGGCCAACAAGGCGCGCGTCTCCGAGTTCAACGTCACGCGCACGCTGGGCGGCAACACCAAGGTGCAGCTAGACGAGGACGCGCGGCGCTTCCTGGTGACCTCGAGCTCGCGTTGGCGCGAGCAGAACCCCGACGTGCTTGACTTCTCGCAGGTCACGGGGTGCGACACCGAGGTGCGCGAGAGCCGCACCGAGCTTAAGTGGGAGGACAAGGAGGGCCAGCGTCACAGCTACGACCCGCCGCGCTACGACATCGACTACGACGTCTACCTCACCATTCATGTCAACGTACCGTATTACGACGACATGTGCTTCAAGATCAACGACGGGCGCATCGAGGAGCGCGACTCGGTTGAGTTTCGCGAGGCAGAGCGCGTGGCGAGCGAGGTCCGCGCGGCCTTGACCGAGGTGCGCGAAACCACGCGACAGGCCGCGGCCCAGGCAGCGGCTCCCAAGGCCGCCGTGACGTGCCCATTCTGCGGCGCGACCACTACGCCCGACGCCTCGGGCCGCTGCGAGTACTGCGGCGGCGCGCTGGGAACGGCGTAACGGGCGGCCCGAGGGAGCGCGAAAGCAAAAACGCGACAAATGTGCCTCCAAAACCAAACTGGCCGAGTAGACGCAAAACCCGCAAGTCTCTGACCTGCGGGTTTTCTTTTGTATAGCGCCCTTCTACTTGACGCAACCGAGTTTGGAGGCACATTTGTCGCGTTTTTAGTTTTTAGAGGGCCGGCAGGGTGCCTATACAGGGCGTTGAAACACCCGTCCGGGGCGGTTTTGCGCGGGGGACGTCAAATCTCGTATGATGGTGCGCATACGTGAATGATTGATGCGCGAGGAGGAACGCATGCTTAACGAAGTTGAGCTTAAAGCCCAGGTAGATGCCTTTGCCGACGAGGTTTGGGAAGACCTTGTCAAAGACATCGCCGCCCTGGTCAAACACGAGTCGGTCGAAGACCTGGACCACGCCGAGCCCGGCAAGCCCTGGGGCCCTGCCGCCAACGACGCCCTGGTAGAGGCCGAGAACATCGCCCGCCGTATGGGCTTTGACGTGACCGACGTCGACGGCTACATGGGCTTTGCCCAGGTCGACGGCGAGAAGGACGCTTACGTCGCCACCATTGCCCACACCGACATCGTGCCGCTGGGCCTGGGCTGGAACTTTCCGCCCCTGGAGGTTACCCGCAAGGACGGCTGGCTGATCGGCCGCGGCGTGCTGGACGACAAGGGCCCCTTTGTGGTCTCGCTCTACGCCGCCGAGTTCTTCCGTCGCCAGGTGGCCGCCACCGGCAAGAAGCTGCCCTACACCCTGCGCTGCCTCATTGGCAACAACGAGGAGACCGGCATGGGCGATTTGCCCTACTACCTGGAGCGCTACGGCGAGCCGGCCTTCTGCTTCTCCCCCGACGCCGACTTCCCCGTGATTTGCGGCGAGAAGGGCGTCTACGGCGGCGAGTTCACCACCAAGCACCCGGTGGCCGGCTCGGTCATCGTCGAGCTTGACGGCGGCACCGTGCGAAACGCGATCCCCGGCCTGGCGACCGCGACCCTGCGCGCCGACGCCTCGCAGCTGCCCGCGGCCAAAAACATCACCGTCGAGCCCGCCGGCGACGGCCTGGTGCGCGTGAGCGCCCACGGCAAGGGCGGCCACGCCTCGATGCCCCAAGGCACCGTCAACGCCATCGGCCTTCTCGCTCGCTACCTGCTGGATTGCAAGATCTGCACTCTCGAGGAAGAGGAGTTCTTGCGCCTGGAGGTCCAGCTCACCGAGGGCGACTACGGCAAGGCCACCGGCATCGCGACCCAAGACGACAAGTTTGGCCCGCTGACCTGCATCGCGGGCACCGTGCGCACCGTGGACGACCACTTTGTGCAGTCCATCGACTCGCGCTACCCCACCTCCACGACCGGCGAGGCGATTACCGCCCAGATGGGCGAAATCGCCCAGAAGTACGAGTGCGAGTACCGCTGCACGGGCGACGCCGTGCCGTTCTACATCGACCCGTCCTCGGCCGAGATTCGCGTCCTTCTGGACACCTACGGAGAGTACACCGGCGAGAAAGCCGAGGCCTTCTGCATCGGCGGCGGCACCTACGCGCGCCACTTCAAGCGCGCCGTGGCCTTTGGCCCGCACCTGGACCACGCCGACGCGCCCGCTTGGGTTGGCATGGAGCACGGCCCCGACGAGGGCATCCTTGAGGCCGACCTCAAGCAGGCGCTCAAGATCTACATCGTTGCCATCGCGCGCCTGATGCAGCTGGACCTCGTCGAAGAGTAGGCTGACCTGCGCTTTATTGAGCGTCCCGAACGAATCCGGACCTCTCGCCATGTACGCGGCGAGAGGCCCGGATTTTGTTTGAAGTTTGATGGCGATGCGATAGCGCGTGCCCGCAACTACTGAATAAACATCGCGTCGCCGAACGAGAGGAAGCGGTACTTCTCGTCAATGGCGGCCTGGTAGGCGCCCATGATCTGCTCGCGCGTGGCCAGCGCCGAGACAAGCATCATGAGGGTGCTGCGCGGCACGTGGAAGTTGGTGATCAGGCCGTCGACCACGTGGAAGGTGGAGCCGGGCATGAGGAAGAGGTTGGTCTTCTCGTCGACTCGCGCCGTAATGTCGCCTTTGCCGCAGACGGCGGCCGAATCGGGCCGGTCCTCGAAACGGCGGGCGACGCACGCAGGCTCGCTTACCGGCGCGGCCGCGTCCCAGGCGCTTTCCAGCGAGCGCACCGACGTGGTGCCCACCGCGATGACCCTGTGACCTGCGGCTTTGGTGGCATGCACCGCATCGACCACGGCCTGGGGCACGTGGTAGCGCTCGGTGTGCATGACGTGGGTCGTGGGGTCGTCCTCGGTGACCAGGCGGAAGGTGTCGATGCCCACCTCAAGCTCGACGCAGGCCCAGTTGACGCCCTTGTCGCGCAGGCGCTCGATGAGCTCGGGCGTGAAGTGTAGGCCCGCCGTGGGCGCCGCCGCCGAGTGCTCTTCCTGCATGGCGTAAACCGTCTGGTACTTCTCGGGGTCGCCCTCGTAGCTGGTGATGTAAGGCGGCAGGGGCACGTGACCCGCGGCATGAATTGCCTGGTCAAGGGTATAGAGCGTGCCTTCAGGCGCCGCACCCACGGGGTCAAAGCGCACCAGGCGCCCGCCCTTGGAGCCCTCGACAAAGTCGACGATCGTGCCCGTCAAGACCACCGGCGCCGAGTCGGGCGCGTGCAGCCCGCCCGCGCGGTACTCGATCACGGTGCCCGGCTGCTTCAGGCGTTTACCGGGGTTGACCAGGCATTCCCACACGTGTCCCAGCGAGTCGAGGTCTTCTCGCCGCTTGAGCAGCAGGGTCTCGGCAACGCCGCCGGTGCCGCGCTTCTTACCCACCAGGCGCGCCGGCATAACGCGGGTCTGGTTGGCAACCAGCAGGTCGCCGGGCTCAAGCAGGTCAAAGACATCATAGAAGTGCTGGTGAGAGACGTTGCCCGTCTGGCGGTCAAGCACAAGCAGGCGGCAAGAGTCGCGCGGCTCGGCCGGGGCCTGGGCAATCAGCTCGTCTGGCAGGGGGTAATCAAAGTCGTCGGTGCGCATAACTGTCCTTTGCGTTGGATTTTCACGCATGACAGTGTAGCGCGAACGGAGCAGGCGGCGCCCGGCGAGCCCAAAACGGCCTCCAGCGCGCATCCAAGGCCTCGGCGAATAAAAAAATGCGATATTGGGAAGCCATTTCAGCAACTGGGCACCTGACAGCCACGTCGTCAATCGCCGACCTGGGGTTTTATCGGCACGAATCAACAACGATTCGCTCGACGGCAGATTGGATTCCCAATATCGTCTTTTTTATCGGCGGACAGGCACAAAAGAAGGGAGTCGGTCTCTTCCCTGGGTCTCCCCAACCGACTCCCTGCCTGTGGCGCTCATCGAGCGCGGTGCAAAACGCACGACGGCCCGCCGACTCATCGGCTGACCGGTCTTTAAGATAATCCTCAGACGCCGTAGGTGTCGAGAAGGTCTCGGCGTACGGGCGATTAGCCCGGACGGACGGCGCAACTGCGGCGCATTCGCTTGCCGGGCATCAGCGATTTAAGCATCGGCCGGGGGCGCGGCGGCCTCGCGCACCGCAGCGGCAGCTGCCTCCCGCGCCGCGCGGGCCTCGGCCTTCCCGCGCTTGCGCTCGTCGCGGGCCAGGTGACGCTCGTGGGCCGCCTCGGCCGCCGAGAAACGACAACCACAGTAGTTCTGGCGATACATCCCCAGCTCACGCGACTCGCGCGTGGCCTCGGGATAGTACGGGCGAAAGTCCTGCCACACCGGCGTCAAGCCATGGGCCGTGGCCGTTGCGCACAAAAGCTCACCGCAGTCGTCAAACAGCTGGTACGGCGAGACGGCCAACGTTGTCGAGACAAACTCAAACCCCTCGCGCTGGGCCACGCGGCAGGCCTCGGCCAGGCGAAGCGCGTAACAAGCCCGGCAACGCCGGGGCCGGTCAAAACCGTACGGAGCCACCGCGCTCTCCCATGCCGCGCGGTCGTCGCCCGCCACGATCACGTCGACATGCGCGACATCGGCCGCCCACGCCTGCAGGGTCGACAGTCGCAGCTCATGCTCGGCCGCCGGCTGGATGTTGGGGTTAGTCCAACAAATCGTGGGTTCAAAGCCCTGCTCGCGCAGGAGCTTCACCGGCTCTAGTGAGCAAGGCCCGCAGCAGGCGTGGATCAACAACGGGCGCATCAGCGGTCCTCCCAAAGCTCGATGCCAAACTCGGTGTCGCGCACGTGCGTGACGCTTGGGTGGCGTGCGATCCGGGCAACCATCAAGATGTCGCCCACGCAGCCGGACAAGTGCACCGAGGCCAGTAAAATCGCCAGCACCGGCTGCCCAAAAACACCGCCAAGACCCAGGAAGGCGCAGGTCAACACCACCGCAGGCGCCAACAAGATCACAATCTGGGCAGATTTTCTCGCCATCGCCCCGTGGGCGTCGGTATAGAGAAACCCGTCCTTGTGGCCAAAGCTAACGCGCGCTCCGGGAACCAGCAGCTTGTAGGCCGCGGCGTGGATAAGCTCGTGAACCGGCAGCGCCACGGCCGAGAGACCCACCAGCCACAAGAAACCAAAGACCCCAAAGCTTGCCAGGTCGTCCACCAGCAGCGTGAAGATCGCCAGCACCAATCCCGCCGCGAAAATCACCGCGGACCAGGCAGCCATCTGCTTACGCAGCGCCTGGTCTTGAAACACATCTATGTCGGCTCGTTTTCTCATTGTGCCAGCATATACCTAATGTGGGATACTGTGAGGGTTGAACATCCCGCCCGCCGCCGCCACGCGCGGCCCCGCGGGCCCGCGCACGTCTCGCAACATAAAAGGAGAAACCAGATGCCTTCCGAGCGCCCCACGTTCCCTAAACGCGCCGTTATCACCGGCGGCATGCCCTACGGCAACAAGAACCTGCACTTTGGCCACATCGGCGGCGTCTTTGTCCCCGCCGATTTCTTCGCGCGCTTCCTGCGCGACCGCATTGGCAAAGAGAACGTTTTGTTTGTCTCGGGCACCGACTGCTACGGCTCGCCCATCATGGAGGGCTACCGCAAGAAGGTCGAGAACGAGGGCTACGAGGGCACGATCATCGACTACGTGCGCGCCAACCACGACGCGCAGAAGGCCGCCCTTGACGCCTATGAGATCAGCCTGGACCTCTTTGAGGGGTCGGGGCTGGAGCCCGCGCGCTCGCACCACCACGCCTTCACCGACGAGCTGCTGCGCCGCCTGTACGACCGCGGCTACCTGGTAAAGCGCTCGACCCGCCAGTTCTATGACCCGCAGGCGCAGACGTTCCTTAACGGCCGCCAGGTCATTGGCCACTGCCCCGTGCGCGGCTGCAAGTCCGAGAAGGCCTACGCCGACGAGTGCGACCTGGGCCACCAGTTTGACCCCGAGGAGCTGATCAAGCCCGTCTCGCAGCTCACCGGCACCACGCCCGAGCTGCGCCCCGTTGACAACTGGTATTTCAACCTGCCTGCCTTCAAAGACGAGCTTGAGAAGCTCATGGACGAGTGGGACGCAGACCCCCAGGTGCGCGCCATCGTGACCAAGACCGTGCGCGAGAGCCTGGTTGACCCCGTGATCTACATCCAGACGAAGTTCCGCGAGGACTTTGAGAAGGTCGCC
>CAVDXJ010000017.1:0-11561 GCA_963612765.1 Oscillospiraceae bacterium | reverse complement strand
AACCCATCCGCGACGACCTGCTGCAGCACGAGCCCACGCGCCGCGACGCGTCGATCCTTGACCGCACGATGCTCTTCCGCATCTTTGCCAACGGCATCTACATCTCGGCGATTTTCATGGCCCAGCACTTCTGGAACTTCCTGGGCTGTGCCGAGGGCGAGAAGGCCACCGTGCTGTTCACGCTGTTCGTCCTGATGCAGCTCTTGAACGCCTTCAACTGCCGCGAGCTCAACAACGTGCCCATGCTTAAGAACGTGGGCAACAACAAGCTGATGCTGGCGGTGTTTGGCCTGGTCTTGGCAATGCAGTTTGCCATCACCGAGTTTGGCGCGGCCGTGTTTGGCACCGTGCCTTTGTCCGCCGCGCTGTGGGGCAAGATGCTGCTGTGCGCCGTCTCGGTTGTCGTCGTGGACGAGGCCGTCAAGGCCATCCGCCGCGCGATGGGCAAGTAGAAAGGCGGTTTTTGGCGGCCCCGCTGGGGTCGACGGAGTAAAAAAGACGATATTGGGGACCAGTATTGGCAATGGCCGAGTAGCCAAGGTTTTTGAGAACGCCCCAACTGGGGTTTTGTTACTCAAAGACCAGTGGCTACTCGGCCAATCGCTCTACTGGTCCCCATTTTCGTATTTTTTTGAAAACCAGGGCCGCGTAGGAGGCTCCGCGGCCTAGAAACCCCAGAGGACGCGGCGGTAGTTGGCGCGATCGGTCGCGCCCTCGGTCGAGATGAGAAGGACGCGGGAGTCAAGCCCCAGGCCCAGGCGCGCGGCCGCGTCGCGGGCCGCCGCGCTCTCGCCCGAGAGTACCGTTGCCAAGAAACCCAAGGTCACAGCACCTGACTCGCCTGAAACCACGGTCTCATCTCCCGGCAATGGGTTGGCCAGCACGCGCATACCGCGGGCCGCTACCTCATCGGGCACGCTGGCAAAGAAATCGGCCGAACGCTCAAGCTGCCGCCAGCCCACGCCGCAGGGCTCGCCGCAGGCCAGGCCCGCCATCATCGTTGGCAGGTCACCGGCAACCGCGTGAAGCCTGCCGTCGCCCGCGGCCGCGGTGCGGTAGACGCAATCGGCCTCGTTGGGCTCCACAATGCAAATGCGCGGCTGCTCACGACCATAGTAGTTGGCGAGAAATCCGGTGATCGCACCCGACATCGCGCCCACGCCGGCCTGCAAGAAGACGTGCGTGGGCACCCGGTTGCCCAACTGATAGGCGGCCTCGAGGCCCATCGTGGTGTAACCTTGCATGATCCATGTGGGAATCTGCTCGTAGCCGTCCCACGAGGTGTCCTGCACCAGGACCCAGCCGTGCTCCTGGGCCTGTGCCGCCGCGAAGCGCACCGAGTCATCGTAGTTGAGGTCCAAGATCTGGGCCTGGGCGCCCTGGGCGCGGATGTTCTCAAGGCGCTCGGCGGCGCTGCCTCGCGGCATGTAGACCACGCAACCCGCGCCCAGCATGCGGCAGGTCCAGGCCAGGCCACGCCCGTGGTTGCCGTCGGTTGCGGTCACAAACGTGAGGCGCGCGATTTTCTCGGCAATATCGGGCCTGGTGAGAAGGTCAAACGTGAGGTTGGCAGGGTCAATGCCCAGACGATCGGCGATCACGCGGGCCGCGGCGTAGGAGCCGCCCAGGCCCTTGAAGGCGTTGAGACCAAAGCGGCTGCTCTCGTCCTTGACCCACACGCGGGCCACGCCCAGATGGGCCGCCAGCACATCCAGCGAGACAAGCTCGGTTGCCTCGTGGCCGGGGATGCTACGGTGGAAGCGCAAGGCCGCCTCGGCAGACGCAACGTCAAAGGTCTTCTCGACGTCGACGTCGACACTGGCGCCATCCGCGCGGTCTTCTCGCCTCCCGGTGTTCTCTACCAGGTCAAACTCGACTGCCATGCTTACTTCTCCCCTGCCTTGACCTCGGCCGTCGTGGCCTTCTCGCCGCCGCCGTCCGCCGCATGGCGCTCGTCCCACGTCAAGATCGCGCGCACCGCCACGAAGCTCACCACGATGGCGATTGCCGCCGTGATCGCCGCGACCACAATGTAGTACAGGTCGCCGGTCTCGGGCTCAAGATACTGCAGGAAGGTGAGCAGGCCCGAGCACGACGTGGGAATGAAGGCGCGCAGGCCAAAGATACCCTCGAAGAGGCCGGCCACCGCGGCGCCAATTGCCGTGCCAATCAAGACGCGCGGCCGCTCGATCAGCGAGCCGTAGAAGGCCGGCTCGGTCACGCCGCACAGGCCCGTGATGCCAAACGAGGCGATAAGACCGCGCTGGGACTTGTCGCGCTGCGCCGTTGCCACGGCCAGGGCAGACGCGCCGATGCACAGGTTAGAGACAAAGCCGACGCCGCCGGTAATCGCGTCGTAGCCCAGCGTGGCCAAAAGCTGCAGCTGAAGCGGCTCCCAGGCCTTGTCCAGGCCCAGCATGACCATATAGGGATAGGCTACGCACAGCAGCGGCTGCGCAAGAAAGCCCAGCGTGTCGCAGATCCACTGGACGCCCACGCCCACGGCGTCAGAGAGCTCGGTGCCAATGGGGCCCAGGACGATCAAGGTCACGGGCACGGTGATAAGCATCGTGACCAGCGGCGTCATGAAAAACGTGATGACCTGCGGCATGTGCTTGCTCACAAAGCGATAGACGTACCACATGAAGAAGACGCCCAGCACAATGGGGATGATGCTCGAGGTGTAATCGACCTGCGGCACCGCGATGCCAAAGAACTCGGTGACGTTGCCGCCCTGAAAGCGCGTGCACACCATGATGCCGCCCAAAAGCATGCCCAGGATAGGCTGCATGTTGAGCTTCTTGCACAGAGAATAGCCCAGGTAGATAGGTATGTAGTTGAACGCCGCGCTAAAGAAGCACAAGAGGAACTGCGCGGTGCCCGAGTCTGTGGAGACGCCAAAGTAGTTGACGAGAAGGGTCTTCACGGCCAGAACCATGCCGCCCACAGAAAGCGCTGGCACGATGTCCATGAAGACGGGGGCCACGAAGTTGCTAAAGGCCGTGAGCGGGCTTTGCTTGCCCTCGGGGGCGCCGGTTTGCGGCACGACGCCTGCGGCCGGCGTGGCGGTACCGGGGCGCAGGTCGCAGTCGGGGTCCCAGCCCGCCGTGGCCACGAACTCGTCGAAGGCGCGCTTGATGTCCGGCCCAATGATGAGCTGAGCCGCGTGGTCCTTCTTTACCAGGCCGGCGCATTCCGGCAGGTGGCGCAGGGCCTCGGTGTCCACCAGCGACTCGTCCTTGTAGCTCACCCGAAGGCGCGTGATGCAGTGCGTCACGTAGGTGAGGTTCTCCTTGCCTCCAAGGGCCGCCAGGGCCTGCTTAGAGAACTCGTCGTACTTGCCCATTGTTTTCTCCCCTCTCTAGCTCATTAACTCTTTGATGTAGTCGCGATACCAGTACCAGCTCTTCTTTGGGATGCGGCGCAACCCGTTTTCGTAGTCCACGCGCACCAGGCCGTAGCGCTTTTGATAGCCGTTGATCCAGCTGTAGAGGTCCATCGTCGACCACACGTAGAAGCCGCGGACGTTGGCGCCCTCGTCGATGGCCTGGACCATGTAGTCGATGAAGCGCTTGAGGATGCCAATGCGCTCGTCGTCTTCCACGTAGCCGTTGGCGTCGGGTTCCTCGTACATGCCGTGGCCGCACTCGGCGATGTAAATGGGCACGTCACCGTAGTCGCGCTTGATGCCCATCAAGGTGTCGTACATGCACTTGGGGTAGATCTCGCGGCCCCACTTGTTCTTCTCGACGGTTGGGTCGTCAATGGTCTCGAACCAGCCGCCGATCGAGGTGCCCTCTTTGACCTTCGACGCCGAGCCCTTGCGGTTGACCTTGAACTGAGTCACGCCGTCTGTGTTTACCTGCACGTTCTTGCGGGTGTAGATGTTTTGGGCGAGAAGGTCGCCGCGACCGCCCGCAATGATCTTCTCGTCGCCGGGCAAAACGAAGCTCAGGTCGATGCCCTTTTCTTCCAGCGCGGCCCGCAGGTCGTGGGGCCAGCGGCCGAGAAGGGCGGGGTCCAGGACCCAGCGCACATAGAAGAGCTCGGCGTAGCGCAGGGCCTTTTGGTTGGCCGGGTCGTTGTAGGGGGTCTGGGCATAGCCCGAGTCCTGGTCGATGCCGATCTGGCCCTCGTAGCCGCCCGCACGAAACTCGGCGACGGCCAGGGCGTGGCCCAGCATCACGTGGTAGGACGCGCAGGCATAGCGCTGCAGGTCTGCTACAAAGGGCGGGTAGTCGGCGGCCAGGTAGCTGCAGTAGGTGTAGTAGGCGGGCTCGTTCACCGTGATCCAAAGCTTGACCTGGTCGTGGAAGGCATCGAAGCACACGCGGGCGTAGCGGGCAAAATCGTATGCCGCCTCGCGGTTCTCAAAGCCACCCTTTTGGGCCACGTAACTGGGGATATCGTAGTGAAAGAGCGTGACCAAAGGCTCGATGCCAAGGCGTGCGCACTCGTCAAATAGGGCGCGGTAGAAGGCGATGCCCTCGGGATTGGGGACGCCGTCTGCCGTGGGCAGGATGCGCGACCACGAGATGGACAGACGGTAGGTATTTTGACCGCCCTCGCGCTGCAGGCGCAGGTCCTCGGCAAAGTGGTGGTAATTGTCGCAGCTCACGGCACCCGTGATGCCGCCTTGGTTTGCCGGGCTCTCCAGGAAGTCGTCCCACTGGCTGTTGCCGCGGCCTCCCTCGTGGGCCGCGCCCTCGCACTGGTAGGCCGCAGTGGCCGAACCCCACAGAAAGTCCTTGCAGATCTTATGCTTCACGGTCTTCTCCTCTCCGCTGGCGCGTTAAATACGCAGCAGGTAGACGTGGGTGCAAAAGCGATGCTACAGGTTGGCAATCAGCTGCTTGTAGACCTCGAAGGCAAGCTCGACGTCGGCGACGGGCGTGTGCTCGTTGGTCATGTGGGCCAGCTTGTAGGGGCCAGGGCCAAAGCCGATGGTGGGGACGCCGTGGGCAATGGGCGTAATGCCGTTGGTGCCAAAGTCCCAGAAGTCGAACTTGGTGGGCGCCTGTCCGTATACCTGGGTGTACGCGCTGATGAGAGCCTGGGCAATGGGCGCATCCTCGTCGGTCTTCCAAGGGTCGTGCATGGGGACGTAGTGCAGGTCGCGACCCTTCCAGCTAACGTGGTCCAGGCAGCCAACCTCCCAGGTGGCGTCTTTGCCGGCGACAAGCTCATCCATCTCGGCGCGAACCTGGTCCAGGGTCTCTCCCAGGGCAAGGCGGCGGTCCAGGTAGATCTCACACTCGGACGGTACGGCGTTCAAGGATGCCGAAACGCACGAGATGTCCGAGAGAACCACAGTACCGTGCGGAGCGTCGGGCTTGTACAGGCAGGTGTTGAGGGCCTCGACGCGCTGGATTATCTCGGCCATCTCGTAGACGGCGTTTTTGCCCTTCTCGGGCGCCGAGCCGTGGGCCGAGACGCCGTGGGCCGTGATGCGCACCTGGGCCTTGCCCTTGTGACCCAGCGTAATGAGGTTGCCGCTGGGCTCGCAGATCACGGCGAAATCGGGCTTAAGGCCGGTGTCGCCGTAGAAGAGCTCGAGGTTGACGCCGTCGCAGTACTCCTCGCATACGGTGCCGGTCACGTAGACCGTTTTACCGTCGAGAAGGCCGGCGTCGCGGGCAGCGGCGGCCGCGTGGACCGCGGCGCACAGGCCACCCTTCATGTCCACCGAGCCGCGGCCCCACAGCTCGCCGTCCACGATTTGACCGCCAAAGGGGTCCTGCTCCCAGTCCTGTGAGTCGTTGACCTGCACGGTGTCCATGTGACCATCGAAGTGAATGACCTTGAGGCCGTTGCCAATGCGGCCCACGGCGTTACCCGTCTCGTCGATGTAGGCCTCGTCGTAGCCCAACTTTTGCATCTCGGAGACGACGAGGTTGGCCATCTCGCCCTCTTCGTCCGAGTAGCTGCGGGTTTGGACGGCCTTTTGCAGGAAGCTGATTAAGTCGCTCATGCATAGCTCCAATCTTTTGAGGGGCGGCGTGGGTGCGCGCAGGCCCGCGCCCGCCCTTGTTACGACTTGATATAGTTTTATTCGCATTAGCGCGTTGGTTCTATCATCTTTTGTGCTGTTCTGTATTGCGATATTGACCGGTTGCGTTATATATGACAGTTTGTTGTCGGCGCCACTACACCTTTGTTTCGCCCAAAGCACGCGGAGGAAACCATGCAGGTTTACGACATCCCCATCGACGAGCGCGGCCGCGAGTCCACACCGCACGGCACGTTTGCCTTCCCGCTTGCCATCTACACCACGCGCATCCAAAGCAACGTGCTGGGCTATATCACCTGGCACTGGCACCCCGAGCTGCAGTTTTGCATCGTGATCAAGGGGCAGGTGGAGTTCTTTGTCAACCAAGAGTCGTATACGTTGGGGCCTGGTCAGGGCATCTTTGTGAACTCCGACCAGCTTCACATGGCGAGAAACGTCGAAGGCTTCGACAGCACTTACGCCTGCCTGGACTTTGATGCGCGCATGGTCTCTGGTTTTGCCGGCAGCGCCGTGGGAACCAAGTACGTTGCCCCCTACCTGGGCAAAGCCAGCTGCGCGATGTGCCTTTTGGACCCTGACGTGGCGTGGCAAAAGGACGTACTCGAACAGCTGGTGGAGGTCTACGAGAACTACCACGGCACGGCGCCAGATGAGCTTAAGATGACGATTTTACTCTGCGGCGCCTGGCGCTCGCTGGTCAAAAACGCGCTGAGCCTGGCGGCGGCAGGCGAGGCAAAACCCATAAAGCCGCAGGTCAAAGAGATGCTTGACTACATTGGCGAGCATTACACGCAGGCAATCTCGCTCGAGGACGTGGCGCGGCACGTCAACCTTTCAAAGGCCACGTGCTGCCGCGACTTCAAGGCACAGCTGGGACACACGCTTTCCGAGCACATCTTGAACATGCGTCTGCAGCAGGCGTCGCGCCTTTTGCTCACGACCGACTTAAACATCACCGACGTGGCCTTGGCCTGCGGTTTTGGCAGTTCGAGCTACTTCATCATGAAGTTTAGGAAGAGCACGGGCGTCTCGCCGGCGGTTTGGCGCAAGCGGCAGATCGCCGCGGCAAACGAGACGCTGCTCACTATGTAAGGGGGCTTGGGATGGATTTTTGTATAGAGCCGCAGGTATTCGACGTGTTACCCGCGTTGTGCGTGGGCGTTGTCGAGGTGCATGGTCTGGATAACTCGGTGGAGGCGCGGCCCGAGGTCGACGCGCTTTTGGACACGGCGGTTGCCGATGCCCAGGCGCGCTTGGAAGGCGGCGCAAAGGCCAGCGATGACCCGCGGGTGCAGCCCTACCGCGAGGCCTTTCACGCGCTGGGGATGAGCCCCAGCCGTTACCCTTCGAGCAACATCGCCCTGCTCAGGCGCATCGCCAAGGGCAAGGGCCTGTGGCACGTGAACCCGCTGGTAGACCTGGGCAACGCGATTTCTATCAAGTACGGCCTGCCTCTGGGCGAGCACGTAATGGGCGCGAGTGATACGCTTGACCTGCGCTTTTCTCGGCCAGGCGACGTGTTTGTCGAGCTAGGGGCCTGCGAGGCGGACCCGTCGCTTGCGCCGGGCGAGCTGGTTTACGCCGTAGGTAACCTCGTCCACACCCGCCGCTGGACCTGGCGTCAAAGCGAGAATGGCAAGGTAGGCCGAGCAAGCGGCCTTGACCTGCTCTTCCCCATCGATGGTTTTCTCGGCGTCAATGACGGCCAGGTCACCGCCGCCTGCGAAGAGCTGGCCGCCCACCTGCAAGCCATCTTCAACCGTCCCGCGACCTTCTCGCTGCATGCCCGTTAGGCCCATCGCAGAACCCCGCTCACAAAAAATAGCCGAAAGACGGGCGCACTCAAGCATCTAGCCGAGTAGACCACCGTCATCGGCCAACAAAACCCCAGTTGGCGACAGCCCCGGTATGCCGTCACCCAACCAAACCGCCCAAGCGCGCCCGTCTTTCGTCAGTTTTGTTTTTGGGCGCCTACGCCCGTATCGCCAGAACTCGCATGACGGCGGTTACATCCGACATGCGGCGAGTGAGGCCCTGCTCGATGAAAGCCCTTCTCGCCGGGTCGCTTGCATGAGAACTACCTGCAAGAATGTCCATCGCTTGGTCGAGAAAACCGTCTAGCTTAAACGGGTCAAACCACCCCGCCCGGTCGACCACCGCCAACTGACGCTCGGGTTCCGGACCAAAGGGCCGCGCCAAAAACGTCCAGTCACCTGCAGAAACCTCGGCAGCTGTCTTGTTATACCAAAGGGAGTTGCCCGTATCGAAGACAGGAGCGACCCTTAGCTCAAGCGTGTCCACGTTGCGAATGAAGCCAAAGTTGCGCCAGTGACGATCCGAGTTTGCGAGAAGAGAATCGCAAACGAGCATCTTACAAATCGCCGTGCGAGTGGCCTCTTCATCGGCACCAAGACGTGCAGCATAACGGCACAGACGGTCGTAGGTCGACGAGCCGCGCACGTTGCCCATGCTATGTTTGAGATATACGGCCGGGATGTACTCCTCGCGGCCATTCAAGAAGTTGGGGCAAGCGCATGCTGTGGCATCCCCCGCCAGCTCCAATTCATAAGGAACATAATCGCTTTTATCAAGAAGACGCTGGTAAAGCGCTGTTGCGACGCACTCATTGTACGGGCGCTGGTCATCAATGCCAGAACCCTTGAGCAAGAACCGCTCGTCGCCCTTGACAACCCACCGCTTGGGCAACTCGCCCTCAGAAGTGTTGTCCGGCGAGTTGAGACCCACATTGGCCAGCCACGCCCCCTCCGTAGACTCCGAGCCGTCGAACTCATTCTCAAAGTAGTTAAGATCACCCCAGGTAAACGCTGCTTTGTCCGGCAGAAGCCAATAGCAATCCGAGAGGGACAGTCCATAGCTTCTTACCGGAATCTCGCTCACTGTCCCAACCCCCAGCTCGGCCATCTTAGTCAAGAGCATCGGACGCGTGTTGGGAATGGAACGGTGGTCCCACCAGTCGTTGAACTCGCGTTTCTTAATTTGACCACCGTTAGTTGCTGTGCCCAAAGGCATGCGCGCGGGGTCAAGAATCTCCTTAACGACAAAGGGAAACTCGCGGTCCGGCTCGTACGAAAGGCGGGCCACCTCGTAATCGGCGGACATAAGGGTCAGTTGCATGCCTTGGGACGCAAGCGAGCTGCGCCCCGAAGAGTGCCTCTTCTCGCCATAATGGGCAACCGACGCCGCCAAGATTTGCCTTCTTCCGTCAATCATCGCTACGTCGAGGGCCCCGGCCGACGCCAGCTGGGATATGCGTGCCTTAGTGAGGCCAAGCGCCTTGGACGCCTCGCCCATCGTAAGGTATTTGTTCGACATATCCATACCCTCCCCAGATTGTGCCATCTACCTCGTTAAGTATTTCTGTGTGTTAAGTCTATCACTTAATGCGCATGAATACTTAACGTCCCAAAGGAGGTCATAAACACGGCGCGCCCCGCCAAAAGAGACGGGGCGCGCCACATAAATGAATCAGGCTGCTTCTTAGTGGTGGAACAGGCGCATGTGGGTGAAGGCCATGGCCATGTTGTACTTGTCGGCGGTCTCGATCACGTTGTCGTCGCGCACGGAACCGCCGGGCTGGGCGATGTAGCTCACGCCCGACTTGTGAGCGCGCTCGACGTTGTCGCCAAACGGGAAGAAGGCATCGGAACCCAGAGTCACGCCGGTCTGCGTGGCGATCCAAGCGGCCTTCTCCTCGCGGGTCAGGACCTCAGGCTTCTCGGCAAACCACTTCTGCCACTCGCCCTCGGCCAGAACGTCGTCGTGCTCGTCCGAGATGTAAACATCAATGGCGTTGTCGCGGTTGGCGCGGCGAATGCCCTCGACAAACTTGAGGCCCAAGACCTTGGGGTGCTGGCGCAGGAACCAGGTGTCGGCCTTGTTGCCGGCAAGGCGCGTGCAGTGGACGCGGCTCTGCTGGCCCGCGCCCACGCCGATGGCCTGGCCGTCCTTGACGTAGCACACCGAGTTGGACTGCGTGTACTTCAAGGTGATGAGGCTCACGATCATGTCGCGCTTGGCAGCATCGGGAATCTCTTTGTTGACGGTCACGACGTCGGCAAGAAGCTCCTCGTTGATCTCAAAGAAGTTGTGGCCCTGCTCAAAGCTGATTCCAAAAACGTCCTTGGTCTCGGTGGCCGGGCAGACGTAATCCGGGTCGATCTGTACAACGTTGTACTTGCCACCCTTCTTGGCGGAGAGAATCGCAAGCGCCTCGGGGGTATAACCGGGGGCGATGATACCGTCCGAGACCTCGTGCTTAATGTAGAGGGCAGTACGCTCATCGCAGACGTCGGAAAGCGCGGCCCAGTCGCCGTAGGAACTCATGCGGTCGGCGCCACGGGCGCGAATGTAGGCACAGGCAATCGGCGAAAGCTCGCCCTCATCCTCAACAAAGTAAATCTGCTTGTCGGTTTCGGAGAGCGGCAGGCCCACGGCAGCACCGGCCGGCGAGACGTGCTTGAAGGACGCGGCGGCAGGCAGGCCGGTAGCCTCCTTAAGCTCGCGCACGAGCTGCCAAGAGTTGAGGGCGTCCAGGAAGTTGATGTAGCCAGGCTTGCCGGCCAGGACGGTAACGGGCAGTTCAGAGCCGTCCTTCATGTAGATGCGGGAAGGCTTCTGGTTGGGGTTGCAGCCGTACTTGAGCTCGAGCTCGGATGCCATTGGTTTCTCCTTTGATATTCGACGATTCGGGTTGGTTCGCTTACCTCGCGGGGCGAGAGGCGCGCGGCGCCGCTAGTCGCCCAGGTTCTTGTTGTAGATCTTGACCTCACTGCCAACCTTGGCGTAGAGCGAGACCTTGTTGTCGGGGTTAAGAGCAGCCCAAACCTCGTCGGGGGTGGGCAGGCTGACCTCAACGGGCTCGCCGGCAAATGTGGGCAGCGGGTTGCCGTCGCCCTGGTAGGTCGAGATGAAGTAGCCCACGCCCTCGTCGGCGCCCTCGTAGGCAAAGAACTCACGCAGGCAGCGGCCGTTGGCCTGGTGCTTCAAGATCGAGATCTCGAAGGAGCCGTCCTCGTTGATAACCGAGCTAATACGCGGGGTGAAGTTGGGGGCGTCGGGCTCGAACTCGCGGGCCATGCAGCCGTCGCGGAAGCTCCCGGCGTTGACAATGGTGTCGGTCTGGTCGCCGTTGGTCACCACGAGCTTCTCGCCCATGGTACGAACGGGGTGGTAGATGATCAGGCTGGGGTCCTCAAGCAGCTCGGGCTTGTGGGCCTCGGTACGAATGCCGTCGGGGCACTCGACAAAAACGCGGTTGCGGCTGTTGGTGCTGCGACCCATGATCCAGTAGTAGACGGTGTCCTTGCCCACCACAATGCCGCGGCCGGGGTAGGGGTTGTTGGAGAGAAGCTCGATCAAGTCCTGCATTGGCACATCCCTTCAAGTAAGGAACCGCACACCGCGCAGATGGCCGCCACAAAAGAAGGCAAGCCACCTCTGCGCAGAGAACGGCTTGCCCAGACGGTCGGCACTTTGTATGTTTGCGCTGCTCCCCCGCGGTTGCCCGCGATTATCCGTCAGTCACAACGCA
>CAVDXJ010000016.1:0-11668 GCA_963612765.1 Oscillospiraceae bacterium | reverse complement strand
CCAGCATGCGGCGCATGCCCTGCGGCGTAAGGCCGTGGAAGATGTCGTAGTGGCGGACGATGCCCAAAATCTCGCCAATGCGGCGCAGGCGAGAAACCCGCGACAGGTCGTAGGCGTCAGAGCCCGAGGCCCGCCCGCCAAACAACCCGATGGTGGCCGAGTCGTCGTCAGACGAGACCCCGTGCATCACCTCGTCGTACCAGGCGTTGAGGATCTGGTCGTATTCACGGCGCTTGGCGGCGCCGGGGTCTTCCTCGACGCCGCCCTGCTCGGTCTTCTCTGTGTCGTTTTGTGAAGTCACGCTGCCGTCCGCTTAGCTAAAGGGTGTTACTCGGTTTCCTCGGCCTCGACGGCCTCGGCGTCGTCGGTGGCGGGTTCAGACTCGCCCTCGACCTCGACCTTGACCTTGTCGGCCTCGATCTGGGCGGCGACCTCGGCGACCTTGGCGGCGTAGGCGGCGCGCTCCTCGGGGGTCATGACCTCGAGCTTTGCGCGAAGAGCCGCGTCGGAGGCGCTGGAGACGGTGGTGTCAAAGGTCTCCTTGACCTTGCGGGTAAGCTCGGCGTTGAGGTCCTTGCCCTGCTGTACGGTGAGCTCGCCCTTCTTGACAAACTCCTCGATTACCTCCTGGGACTTCTCGGCGGTGATGGCAACAGCGCCCACGCTGGCGAGAAAAGCCTTGTTCAAACCGTTAGCAATGTCAAAACCAGCCATGGTTTTCTCCTTTCGCTGGCGAGACGACCTCGCCTTTTTGACTATGCGTCAACTGTACCCCTTAGGGGCGCCCGCGATTCGGGCAATTTGTTGGGCGGCGCGGGAGCTAGCCCAAAAGGAGGCGGCGCAGCTCGTCGACCGTGCTCGCGATGGAGCAGCAGCCGGCGTTGACCAGCTCTTCGGCCTGGCAGGTGTTGCCGTAGAGGGTGCCCACGCAGGGAATGCCCACTTCGCTTGCGGCCTCGCAGTCAAAGCGGCGGTCGCCCACCATCACGGCGTCGGCGGCGCCCACGCCGGCCAGCCCCATCACGCGCTCGATGATCTGGGCCTTGGTCTCGCCGTCGTCGCTACGTTTGGCGGCCGGGAAGTCAAAGAGGTCGTAAACCTCGTTGGTCTTAAGGCCGCGCTCAAGAAGGAAGTCGCGCTTGGACGAGGCGGTGGCCAAAAGACAATCGGCGGCCTTGAGGTCACGCAGCAGGTCTTCCATACCGTCAAAGAGGGGCCAGCCGTCACGGTCGAGGTTTTTGTAGATGGCGCGGTAGTCCTCGGTGATCGAGGCGGCTTCCTCGGCAGACACGCCGTAGACCAGGCTAAACGCCTGCGGGAAGGGCGGCCCCACGATGCGGCGCATGTCGCCCAGGGCCTCGTCGGTCCAGCCGCGGCTATGCATCACGTGGCGGGCGGTGCGGATGATGCCCGGCATCGAGTCTGCCAGGGTGCCGTCAAAGTCAAAGATAACCAGCTTCTTGTTGGTAACGTCAACGCCGGTAAGCGCCATGCGTCTCTCCCTTATCCAAAGATTTTCTCGCCACAGAGAATACCATGCGGGCCCGCCGCTCGCCCGGCTTTTGGGCCTGCCCGTCATTGCCCCGCAACATCGGCGGCGTATCATGGTGTGACCCTATGACAAGGAGTTTGCATGCACGCAGAACCTTTTACCTGTTACCGCCCCCGGACGCCCGAGGACGCCGAGACCTTTGCCAGCCTGCCCTACGATGTCTTTGACCGCGCCCAAGCGGCAGAGTACGTGGCCGCGCACCCCAAGAGCTTCTTGGCGATCGACCGCCCCGAGACGGCCTTCTCGCCCGACCACGACATGTACGCAGACGACGTCTACGCCAAGGCCGCCGAGCTTTTGCACGAGCGCGTGGAGGACAAGACCCTGCTTCGCGACGGCTCGCGCTGCTACTACCTGTACCGCCTTGAGCAGGACGGCCGCTCGCAGACCGGCATCGTGGCCGCCTGCAGCATCGACGACTACGCCAACGGCATCATCGCCCGTCACGAGAACACCCGCCGCGACAAGGAAGAGGACCGCGTGCGCCACATTCGCGCCACCGGTTGCCAGACGGGCCCCATCTTTCTTGCCTACCGCGACAACCCGACCTTGGAGGCCCTGGTAGAGGCCGCCAAGGGCGCGCAGCCCGCATACGACTTCACCGATGAGCAGGGCGTTCGCCAAACGGTGTGGCGCGTGGGCCGCCCGGCCGCGGTCGAGGCCTTCCGCATGATGCTCGAGCTTGTTCCCAAGGCCTATATCGCAGACGGCCACCACCGCGCCGCCTCGGCCGCGCGCGTGTGCCAAGAGATGCGCAGTGCCGACAAGGACTGCGACGGGCGCGAGGCCTACAACTTCCTCATGTGCGTCATGTTCCCGCAAAGCCAGCTCACCGTCCTTCCCTACTACCGCGTGGTCAAGGACACTAACGGCCTGGACGAGAAGAGCCTGGTAGAGGCCCTTGAGGCCGCCGGCTTTACCGTGGGCGAGCCGCAGGAGGCAGGCGTTGCCCCCGCCGAGCACGGCCAGTTTGGCTATTTTGCCTTTGGCAAGTGGCGCGCGTTTTGGCCCACGGCGGCAGACGCCGACGCCGACGTGGTGGCGCGCCTGGACGTGAGCGTGCTTCAAGACAAGGTCTTAGGCCCCATTCTGGGAATCGACGACCCGCGCCAGGACCCGCGCGTCAAGTTCGTGGGCGGAAACGTTGACCTGACCGAGCTTGAGACAGCAACTGGCGAGACGGGCATCGCGTTTACCCTGTGCGCCACCTCGGTGGGCGAGATGATGGCCGTGGCAGACGCCGGCAAGCTCATGCCGCCCAAGTCCACCTGGTTCGAGCCCAAGCTGCGCAGCGGCCTGTTTATCCGCCGCATCTCGTCAAAGAGCTCGCTTTTGGACGGCGTAGAGCAGAAGGTGGCCCAAAAGCTGGCAGAGAAAAAATCCCAGGAAGAGAGCAAGTAGAACCCATGTCAAACGACGCAGACCGCGACCCGGCCAACAACGACGGCATGAGGGACCTCATCGCGAACCTCATGGATAGCCTGAAGGAGCCCGAGGGCGAGCAAGACGAGAGGCCCCAAGGTTTTGACGGGTGCTCACTCGACGTCGCGCTGCTGGGCCGCGGTCTTATCGATGGGGACGACCCGGTGGGCCAACTTCGACGCCTGGTGCGAGAAATCCAAGGGGCGCCTGCGCCCTCCCCCTTCGCGCAGTGGCTTGGCCGCCGTCTGCGCGAGACGGGCTTTCTAGAGACCGACGCCGAATTTGGCCAGCTAAGCGTCGTGCGCACCAAAACGTCCGGGCTCTTCTACCTGCGTTGCCGCAGCAGCAAGCTGAGCTTTCTGGCCGTCCTGCGCATCCTGGGGATAGAGAGCGCCCTTAACGTGGCACTTCTCGCCCAGGGGCGTTTTGGGGACGTGAACGCCGCGGCCGCAGACGAGCTTGTGCGCTTTGAGTGCGGGCTGCGCGCCTCGGTGGCCGCGCAGGCGGGCCACGCCGAGCCGCTGGCCGAGACGGGCGAGGCCTGCCCCAAGCACGGCGGCGAGTGGGACGCGCGCCTGGCCATCTGCGAGGCCATGGAGTGCTTCCGCATGCCGTGGCGCCTTTGCTACAAGTTGCGCGTCAACGTGGCCGAAGGCGCGGCCGCGATCGAGGTCGACTACATCGATCCGCATCTCATGCCTACGCAGGCCTGGTCCGAGAGCCTGGGCGTCGTGCCCACCACCGCCGACATGCGCGGGGCGGCCGCCTGCGACTACAACCTGCGCGTCGTTGTGTTGGCCGCAGCCAACGCCCTCATGCGCTGCCCACAGCTGGAAGAGGTCTGGGTCGCCAGCGTAAGCGACACGCCCAAGGGTTTCTCGTGCCTGTGCTCGGTAAGGGTTTGCCGAGAAGACCTCGAGCGGCTCGATTTGGGGCACTTCGACGCGTTGGAGTTCCTGCGCGGGTGCGGTGCCGTGGTGGATTACCGCGACGGTGAGCTGCAACCCGTAAAGCAGGGCTTCTCCATCAACTCGCAGCGGTTCTGCCCAACCAAGAGATACGCGCCGGTCGAGACGAGCGAGGCCAGGCTGTCGTCGCGTGCGGCAGCGGGTTTGGGCGTGCAACGCGTGACCGACCTTGGCTGCGACCAGCTGTGCGAGCTCAAGGAGCTGGCCAAGAAGGGGCTTTGTCACTTTGACTCGTCAACCCAAAACAACGTCCACTGGCTGCTTGAGCTGCGCGGCCAGGCGAGCGAGGCCTACACGGTCGACGCCATCAACCGCACTATCTCGCGCCTGCTCGACGGCGACATCGCCGACGACGCCGAAGCGATCAACGACGCCCTTTTGGGCGGCACCGAGCTCGACCGCGCGGTAAAACGCGCAGACGAGCTTCTGGCCAATGGGAAAAACAGCGAGGCCCGCGAGACGCTGCTGGCCGCCTTGAAGCCCGTCGACGACGCAGGAACCTACCAGGACGGCGCAGGCGTCTACTGGCGCCACTTCGATCGCTACGCCGACCGCGCGCTTTGGAACCGCATGGTGGCGCCCACGGGCGTCGAGGTGCGCCTGGTGCCGGACAGCTACCTGGAGGCGCACCTGCTGGTCTCGGTCGCGTGCCTGGCAGACCGTAGGAACAACGAGGCCTTAGAGCACGCACGCCGCGCCGCGCGCGTGGCACCGCTGTCTTTGCCGGTGAGCCTCAACCTATCGCAGATGCTCGCCACCGTGGGCGACATGTCGGCCTCGGACGGCGAGCTTTGCCGCCTGCTGTCGATGGGACACGACCCCGAGACGCTGGGGGTGGGCTACATTCGCCTGGCGATGAACCAGTGGCAGCAGGGGCGCATGCGCGTGGCGCAGGCCTGCTACCAGATGTCGACCAAGTGGATCCCCTCGCAGGTCCTTAAGGTGGGCGCGAAGGTCGCGACCCTTTTGGGCACAAATACCCAGGGCTTGGGCGAAGAGGAGCTCTCGGACGCCCACGTGCGCGAGGCGCTGGCCGAGCAGGGCATTCCTTTGGCGCCCTGCGACGACGTGCTCGAGGTCCTGCGCGAGACGGCCGTGGCCGCCGTTGACGAAGAGATCTTCTTTGTGGGCAAAAGCGCGCTGCACTTCCTGTGCTGCCTTACCAACGACGACGTTGAGCACGCGGTCTTGGCCTCACTCGAGAGCGAACCGGACGCGTAAGGGGCTTGGGCACCGTCGACGGTTCCAAGGGCCACAACGCTCCAACCTTACGTTCTGAGGGTTATCGGAACCCCGCCCTTGCAATTTTGGGGTTGTCGGAAGAATAATGTTCCGACAACCCCATATTCCTGCAGTTTTGCCGTCAAACTATTCCGACAACCCCAAATACCTAAAGCAACGAGAGCCTGGCGTTCCGACAAGTCCCAAAACATAAAGGTCGGCGATGCTCCTGCCAAGCGAGGCGCAAAGCGCGAAGAAGCTACTCCCCTGCCAAGAAAAGCTCGCTCTCGACGCCGGCAAGCTCGGTCGGCACGTCAGCCACGTCGCAGTTAAAGGACTCGGCAACGGCCTGGGCCTGCAGATGACGGGCGCCGGCCAAGTCCTCGTTGCCCATGTCCTCGTATACCTTGGAGAGACGCTCGAGCGACCAGCACACATACGAGGCCACCGAGTCGCCCATACCCGAAAGCACCATCATGGTGACCAGCGAGTCGGGCGCCAGGGCAAGGGCCGTCTTGTGGTCTAGGTCGAGAAGCTCGCCAATCTGCTGCTCGATATCGATGCAAGCGCAAGGGTCCTTCTTCTCGACCGCCAACTTGAAGGCGCGGGCCACCGACTCGGTGAAATCGGCGACGATCTCTAAGATGTAGTCACGCTGAAGCATAAGGGCACTTCTTTCTTCTTGGCAGGTGGGCCGCGCGGCCTACCTGCGTTTTATTTGCTGGGCAGCTCGAGCCCCAGGTGGTTGAAGGCCAAAGGCGTGGCCTGCCTGCCCTGAGGGGTGCGAACGATAAGACCGCACTGCAACAGATAGGGCTCGTAGACGTCCTCTAACGTAGAGGGGTCCTCGGCCACGGCGGAGGCCACAGTAGTGAGGCCCACGGGGCGCCCACGGAAGGTGCGGCACAAGGCATTCAAGATCTTGGTGTCCATGCTGTCCAGACCCATGGCGTCGATCTCAAAGAACTCAAGCGCCTCGGCGGCGACCTCCCAGGTGATGGAGCCGGCGGCCTTTACCTGCGCATAGTCACGCACGCGCTTGAGCAGCCGGTTGGCCAGGCGGGGCGTGCCACGCGAGCGCGAGGCGATCTCGGCCGCGCCCTGCTCGTCGATGGCCACACCCAGAATGGCGGCGCTGCGCTTGATGATGACGGCCAGCTCGGTTGGCGTGTAGTAGTCCAGGCGATAGCTAATGCCAAAGCGGTCGCGCAACGGTCCCGTCAACAGACCAGTGCGCGTCGTGGCACCCACCAAGGTGAAGCGCGGCACGTCGATCCTGATGGAGCGGGCGGCCGGCCCCTTACCAATAACGATGTCTAAGAAGAAGTCCTCCATCGCGGGATAGAGAACCTCCTCGATCTGGTGGTTAAGGCGATGGATCTCGTCCACAAAGAGGATGTCGCCTTCCTCAAGGTTGGTGAGGATGGCGGCCAAGTCACCCGCGCGCTCGATGGCGGGGCCCGACGTGGTATGAAGCTTAGAGCCCATCTCGTTGGCGACGATACCCGCCAAGGTAGTCTTGCCCAGACCCGGAGGGCCCGAGAAGATCACGTGGTCAAGAGGCTCGTGGCGCTCTTTGGCGGCCTGGATCAAGACGCGCAGGTTCTCGCGAACGCGCACCTGGCCGCAGTACTCGTCAAGGCTCTTAGGCCGCAGCGTGCGGTCTTGGTCCAGGTCCTCACCCGTGAGCTCGCCCGAGACGTCGCGCGGCGGCACCTGGGCCCGGCGCGGCGCGAAGCCCGCCCCGGACGCGCCGCTGGCATCTGCAAACAAGTCCTTCTCGGCGGCTTCCCACATCATCTACCACTCCCCAGACGGCGCAAGGCATACGCGACGACGCTCTCGATTGTAGTCGCGCCGGCCTTCTCGTGCCCCTGCAAAGCAAGCTCGGCCTCTTGAGAGGTGAATCCCATGGCGAGAAGCGCCTCGGTAGCATCGGCCTCAACGGAGGTTGCGCTCGCAGCACCCCCGGTAACAGCCAGGCGCCCAGACTCGGCTGTGCCCAGGCCCACCAGGCGCTTGAGCTCGGCGTTCTTAGAGAAGACGTCAGAGAGCTCCATCAAAAGGCGGCTCGCCTTCTTTTGACCAACGCCCGGCACCTGCGCCATGCGCGCGGAGTCCTGCGCCTGCACAATGTGGGCCAGCTGCTCGGGCGTGAAGGTGGAGAGAACCGCAAGCGCAAGCTTTGGCCCCACGCCCGAAATGGCGCGCAGTTGGTCGAACAAGGCACGCTCGGTCTTGGTGGAAAAGCCAAAGAGATCCATGGCGTCCTCGCGCACGATAAGGCGCGTAAGGATGGTGACCCCGGCCTCACCCTGCGCGGGCAACGCAGCAATGGTGTTTGCCGAGACACCCATCTCATAGGCCACACCGCCCACGTCCAAGACCACAGACGCCGGGCTTACCTCGAGCAATGTTCCTGTTAGCTGCACAATCACAGTAAAGCGCTCCTTGATTTTCCTAAGGCCAGCGTCCTGACGAGATTTGCGTGGCAGACCGCCGCGGCCAAGGCATCGGCCGCATGATCGGGATGGGGCTCGTGGTCCAAGGCCAGCACGTTTCTTACCATGTACATGACCTGGTGCTTATCGGCAGCGCCCGTGCCCACCACGGCCTGCTTGATCTGCATAGGGGTGTACTCACCCACCTCAAGCCCGGCGTTTGCGCAGGCAACGATAGCCACGCCGCGGGCCTGGGCCGTGGCGATGGCGCTTTTGGTGTTATCGCCAAAATAGACGTTCTCTATGGCCAGCTGAGTAGGGCCGTACTTATTGATGACCTCTACCAGCTGGTCGTAGATCTTGCCCAGGCGCTGCGCGATGGGCTCTTTGGCGCCCGTGGCCACGCAGCCGTAGGCGCGGGCGCGGCAGGTTGCCCCGCGGGTCTCGACGATGCCCCAGCCGGTGTGAGCCAAGCCGGGGTCGACCCCCAGAATCACCAAGGCAACCTCCTTTGCACAACTTAGAACGTTCGTTCTAAGTAAGATAGCACAAGTGTTTGCCGCGCAAAAGCGAAAGTTGCCTAGTTCTCAGAAAACGGCCCGCCAAAGAAGGAACCGCCAGGCGCCGTGCCATCGGCGACGCCCGCGCCCTCGGGCTTCTCGCCGTCTTGTCCGCCCAGGTCCTGGCCCAGGGCATAGTCCTTGATGTAGCCCAAAATCTCTTGGATGTCCTTTTGCACCTGCTCGGGGTCGGAGGCGCCCTGTGCCGCCGCGGCGCTCATGCCCTCGACGTCAAGCTCGCCGCCCTTCTCGGCAATCATCTCGCGCAGGGCCTCGATGGCCTGCTCGATATCGACGGAGTCTTCCTCCTCGCGCACGACGTCTTGCCAGACGTTGCCCACCGGCCCTCTCGCCTCGCTCAACGAGCGCGTGGACATGGGAAGACACATGGGCCGGCAGCGCATGGTGGCGAGGTTTCTTCTCACCTCGTCGACGATGGCCTTTGTGACCTCGGGGTGGCCCTGTTGCTGGGCAATGGCGGTCAAGGGGCGCCGGTACTCGATAAAGCCCCTGGTAACGGCATCTACAAACTCAAGGCGAGCCTCGTCGTTGGCCCCGCACTCATCCAGGCCCTCGACCCCAGGCAGGCGCCAGGCGTTGCGCGAGGTGTAAGGGATCACGGGAGAGATGGTGTTCCTAAAGTGCCCCAAGAGCAAAAGGTCGCTCTTGTAGATGTCTGCCAGCGGCATGACGAAGCCCGACTCAAGCGTGCCCGCGCCTTCAACGGCAAGCATCGTCTTGTCCAGGTAAGACAGGGGCACAAGACCGCATCTGTCGGCGTAGGTCGCGACCTGCGCGAGCATGGCCCCGCGGGCCTCGACCGGGCACACACCGGCCGGGACATCGACAAACCGACAGCCCAGGCGCAGGTTGTTGGCCAGCGTCATAGGGGTGCCCCCAAAGTTCTTTTGCTCGGCGGCGTCCAAAAAGGCCGTCACGTGCGTAGGGCCCA
This sequence comes from Oscillospiraceae bacterium, assembly GCA_963612765.1. GTDB lineage: Bacteria > Actinomycetota > Coriobacteriia > Coriobacteriales > Atopobiaceae > Paratractidigestivibacter. The sequence goes on along the minus strand of CAVDXJ010000016.1, from coordinate 2,552 downwards.
GGGCGTCGGTTGCCGCGGCTGCCAAGATCTGGGACTCAAGGCCTTGGTCGACGATGAGCGCCACGCCCGTGGCCCCCTGGTAGCGCACCAGGTGAGAAAGGCCAAAGGTCAGGGCCTCCCACGCAACCAGCGGCTTATCGGTGACCTGGAAGTGCTGCGGCGCGGCCAGCGGGCCCTCCGATTGCGTATCCACGTCGCAGACGAGAAGCGCCTCCTCAAAGGCGGGCGCCTGCGCGGCGAGCTCTTTCCACGGGGTCAGGACAAAGCTCGAGCCGCAGAAGACCTGCATGTTGTAGCAACCCACAGAGCCCACGCCCACAAACCAGGCGTCCAACTCGGCCGCGTCCTCGACAAAGCCCGATTTCTCAAGCGAGCAGGCCATCGAAGTGCCGGGGTCGTCCATGGAAAAGCCGTAGGCCGAAAGGTAGATGACGATGTCTGTCTCGACCTCGTTGTCTATGAGGTTATTGAGGTCGTCGTAGGTAAAGGCGACGGCGATCTTTTGGCCCTCGAAGTCGATGGCGGGCACCTCATTGGACTGCAAGAGAGAAAGGTCGATGCCCTTCTCGCCAGATCCGCCCGCCAGGCGAACCGAGGCGATCGTACCGTCCTTGATAAGGGCGGCGTCCAGGTAGGGCACGTCGTCCTGGGCAACAACGATGGGCAAAAGCACCGGCAGCGGCAGCTCCTCGGCAAGCTCGCCCAAAACGGCGGCCAAATCGTTGGCGTAAGGCTCGCCGTCGCCCGCACTCACCAGGCCCGTGCCGCTCACCGTGCACAAGGGAAAGACGACCAGCCGGGCTTGCTGCTCGTGCGCCTGCCGCGCGAACTCCAGGACGCGTACCTTAATGGTTTCGAGGTCACCCGCGTCAGACGTCATCTGCGCAATAGCAAGCTTCATGGCCTATCCTTCCTACCTGCACTTTATTTAACCGGCGGGACGTGCGCCACATGTACGACGCACGTCCCGCGCCTCCAACTTTTACGCTACCTCAACGTGACCTTGGCGACCCACGATGTCGGTCACCTCGGCAAGAAGAACCATGTTCTTGGTGTCCACCTTCAACGGCAGTTCCATGCGCATGATGTCGCCCGAGGCCGCCTCGACGCGAAGCTCAACCAGGTCGAGGCCCGGGTAGCGGCCCATGACGCCGCTGAGGTCGTTCATGCGCGAGCGCGTGAGGGTATCGGCCGTGATGTTGATCTCCAGCACGCGCGGGCGGTTGTTCTTCTCGTTTAGGACCAAAGGCTCCAGCTCCATGACCTTGACCTGGTTGCCGCGGTCGCTTCGCTCGAGCTTGCCGGTGACCTTGATAAAGACGTCGCCTGAGCTCTCGCCCGTCTCGGGGTCGACCTCGCCTGCCAAGACCGACTCGTACTTCTTGTAGGACTTGGGGAAGATCACCAGCGTGACCTCGCCTTCCATGTCCTCAAGCGTGACGATGGCCATGGGCTCGCCGCTCTTAGTGGTCTTCTTCTGGATGGCCGAGACCATGCCCGCGAAGCGCAGGACCTTGTCCTCGGGCACCTTGTACTGCTCGGTGACGCCGCCACCGGGAAGCACTATCTCCTCGGACACCTCGATGTCGCCCAGCGAGTAGTCGCGCGCCTCGTTAAGCGCGTACTCATAGGGGCGCAGCGGGTGGTCCGAAACATAGAGGCCCAAGACCTCGTGCTCGCGGGCCAGCTTGATGGTGCGCTCCCACTCCTGGCCGTTGGGCGGCGGCACGGTCTCTTCGAAGCCCGCGCCAGACACGTCGCCAAACATGTCGAACATCGAGACCTGGCCCGTGGCGCGCACCTTTTGCTTCTTGGTGGCCGCGTCGATGATGTTGTCGGGGCTGGTCTTGTCCACAAAGCCCATGAGCTGCATGCGCGGGTAGCCTGTGGAGTCAAAGGCGCCGGAGCAGATCAGAGCCTCGACCACGCGTCGGTTGGCCTGGCCCGAGTCCATGCGGTCCACGAAGTCGTGGAGATTGGCAAAGGGCCCGCCCAGCTCGCGCTCGCGCACGATGGCCTCGCCCACGGCCTCGCCCACGCCGCGGATGCCGGCAAAGCCAAAGCGCACGCCCTCGGCGGTTGCCGTGAAGTCACGGCCGCTCTCGTTGATGTCTGGCGGCAAGATGGCCACGCCCTCGCGGCGATAAGCCGTGACGTAGTGGACGATCTTGTCGGTCTTGCCCATGTACGACGTCAAGACCGAGGCCATGTACTCCTTGGGGAAGTACGCCTTCAACCAGGCCGTCTGCATAACGAGAATGGCGTAACCGGCCGAGTGGGACTTGTTGAACGCGTAGGACGCGAACTCAAGGACGTCGTCCCAGATGCGCTGGGCGACTTCCTTCTTGTAGCCGTTCTCGACGGCGCCGTTCATCCAGTGGTCGTAGATCGTCTCGTCGGCACCGTTGCCCTCCCAGTGGAAGATCTGGTCGGTGAGCATCTTGATCTTCTTCTTGGCCACCGGCTTACGGATGCGCGAGTCGGACTCACCAGGCGAGAAGTTCGACATCTTCATCGAGATCTGCATGACCTGCTCCTGGTAGACCATGGTG
>CAVDXJ010000015.1:0-12158 GCA_963612765.1 Oscillospiraceae bacterium | reverse complement strand
AAGAGGGAACCAGCTTGATCTTCTCGACACCAGCGGTCTTAGCGGCCTCAACGGCACCCTCGGCCGCAAAGACCACGATGAGGCGCATGTCGTTGTCCTCGGGCACGATACGGCCCACAAGATCGGCGTCCTCGGCCTTGGCGAGCATCGCGTCGACCTCACGCAGGCGCATGCCCAGCAGGTCGGCGATCTCCTTCTGCTCCATCTTGGGCTTGAGCTCCAGGAGCTTGAGGGCGCGCACGAGGTTGCTCACGCGCTCGTTGCGGGCGGCCTCCTCGTCGCTCATCATGTCGCGGCGGTTGCGGAGCAGGCGAGCGGCGCGGTTCACCTTGTCGAAGAGAACGGCGTCGTAGTCGATGGCCTCCTCGGCCTCGTCCTCGTCGTCCCCGTCGTCCTCGTCGTCATCCTCGTCGTCATCCTCGAAGTCGTCGTCATCGTCGTCGAAGTCCTCGTCCTCATCCTCGTCGAGGTCCTCGTCGTCATCGTCATCTACAAAGTCGTCGTCGTTCTCGTCGTCATCCTCGAAGTCGTCCTCCTCGACGACCTCCTCGTCGAGCTCCTCGTCGTTCTCGAGCTCTTCGTCCATAACCTCGTCGTTCTTGTACTCAGACATGCGTCTCCTTCTTGCGCCTTCCGGCGATTCACTAGGGCCGCCTCTTGCGGCCACATCAAGTTCACCAGTTTAGCCGAGAGCGCAATCTGCGCAGGTAGACAAAGCGTTCGCACACGTAAACGCCGCAAGTCCCGCGGGGGCCGCGGGCCTCAAAAACACGCCGTTCTCCGTGCCCGCGACACTCCCCCGCTCAAATCCAAGCCGTTCTCTGTGCCGTTTCCAGAATTTCTCGCCATCTCTGTACAGAGAACGCCCCTCTTTACAAGATCCGACCCCTCAACCTACAGAGAACGGCGCATTTTGATAATCTGCGCCAGCCCAAAAGCCACGTTGAACGCAGCTACCCCAGTAAGGCAGACGGCCCAGTACAGCGCGGTATCAATGAGCGCCTGCCAGTCGCCCTCCCGCACGTCCATAACGATGGACCACATGATACATACGGCAGAAACCAAGCAGAGGGCCAGTCCAATTACGACGCCCAACACCAATCGCCTCTTTGGCCACCGTTTACGTCCGAGAAAACACGCAAACGCCAAGACGATCGATGCAAACCCAAATGCGACTCCCATATAAATCAAAGAGTCATAGACGATAGTAGCCATACTCGTTAGCTTCCCGAATTAATCGGATTCAAATGCGCAAGGCCGGGCATTGGTGCGGCAACGCAACTACCCCCGCATTTTCTCTTGCCAGCCGTCCAAGCGGTCGAGGGCGGCGAGAAGGACCTCGTCGCTCTTGGCAAAGTGGAATCGCACAAAGCGGTTCTCGGGGGCGTTGAAGAAGCAGCTGCCGGGCACGGTGCCCACGCCCACCTTACGGCACAGGTCAACGGCGCAGCCCTCGTCGTTTTCGTAGCCAAGCGCCGAGACGTCGCACATCACGTAGTAGGCGCCCTGCGGCTCGACGAAATCGAAGCCCACGTCGCGAAGGCCCTGGCAAAACAGGTCGCGCTTGTGGGTATAGAGCTCGGTCAGGTTGTCGTAGTAGCTCTGCGGCAGCTCAAGGCCGGCAACCGCGGCCTCCATCAGGGGCGCCGCCGCTCCCACGGTGAGAAAATCGTGCACCTTGCGAGCGCGCTCGATAACCTCGGCGGGCGCGATCACATACCCCAGGCGCCAGCCCGTCATCGAGTAGGTCTTGGACAGCGAGCTGCAGCTCAGCGTGCGCTCGGCCATGCCGGGCAGGGTCGCAAAGTAGATGTGCTCGTACGGGGCATAGACGATGTGCTCGTAGACCTCGTCGGTGATCACCCACAGGTCGTACTTCTCGGCCATCTTGGCAATGAAGCCCAGTTCGGCGCGGGTAAAGACGTGACCAGTGGGGTTCGAAGGGTTGCACAGGATAAGGGCCTTGGTGGCCGGCTTGGCGCACGCGGCCTCAAGCTCGGCCTCGTCAAAGGTAAACGACGGCGCGTGAAGCTCCACGTAAGTGGGCTGGGCCCCGCACAGGATCGTGTCGGCCCCGTAGTTCTCGTAAAACGGCGAGAAGATCACCACGCGGTCGCCCGGGTTGGTCACGGTCATGACCGAACACATCATGGCCTCGGTCGAGCCGCAGGTCACCACGATCTGGGTTTCCGGATCAATATCCATCCCCATGCGCGGGGACTGCTTGGCGGCCAGAGCGGCGCGGAAGTTGGGGGCGCCCCAGGTAATGGCGTACTGGTGAGGACCCTTGTGCGCGACTTTGGCCAGGCGGTCGGCGATGGGCGCCGGCGGGTCGAAATCGGGGAAACCCTGGGAAAGGTTGATAGCGTCATACTTCATAGACACGCGCGTCATGCGGCGAATCACCGAGTCGGTGAAGCTCGCCGTGCGCTGACTTAGCTCCTGCATGTAATGAATCCCCCGTTTGGTTATGCGTTTACGCTGGCAGATGACCTACTGACGGTAGCGCGCAAAGAAATCGGCCAGGTCTTCCATGGACTCCTTAAGGACCTCCATGCGCGGCAAGTAGACGATGCGGAAGTGGTCGGGCTCGGCCCAGTTGAAGCCGCCACCGCGCGTGATCAAGATTTTCTTTTGGTGGAGAAGGTCAAGGGCAAACTGCTCATCGTCGGTGATATTGAACTTCTTGACGTCCATCTTGGGGAAGATGTAGAAAGCCGCCTTGGGCTTCACGGCCGTGATGCCGTCGATTTGGTTAAGGGCCTCGTAAACATAGTTGCGCTGCTCGTACACGCGGCCGCCGGGGCGAATGTACTCGTTAACAGATTGATATCCGCCAAGAGCCGTCTGCACGATGGACTGCGCAGGCACGTTAGAGCACAGGCGCATGTTAGAGAGCATGTTGATGCCCAAAATGAAGTCCTGCATGCAGGCCAAGTTGCCCGAGAGAATCATCCAACCCACGCGGTAGCCGCACACCATGTGGCTCTTGGACAGGCCCGAGAAAGTGACGCAGGGCAGGTCGGGCGCCAGCGAGGCAATGGAAATGTGCTGGTAGCCGTCCATGATCAGGCGGTCGTAGATCTCGTCGGCAAAGATCATGAGCTGGTGCTTGCGAGCAATCTCGACGATGCCGTCCAGAATCTCCTTGGAGTAAACGGCGCCGGTGGGGTTGTTGGGGTTGATCACGACGATGGCCTTGGTAGCCGGGGTGACCTTCTTCTCGATGTCCTCAAGGTCGGGGTTCCACTCGTTTTGCTCGTCGCAGATGTAGTGGACGGGGTTTCCGCCGGCCAGGGTCACACAGGCGGTCCACAGCGGGTAATCGGGGCTGGGAATCAAGACCTCGTCGCCGTTGTCGAGAAGAGCATGCATAGAAAGTTGAATCAACTCGCTGACGCCGTTGCCGGTGTAGATGTTTTTCATGTCCACGTCGGCGATGTTGCGCAGCTGGGCGTACTGCATGATGGCCTTGCGAGCAGCAAACAAACCGCGCGAATCGGAGTAGCCCTCGCAATCGGGCAGCTGGTGACGCATGTCGTAAACGACCTCGTCGGGGGCGCGGAAGCCAAAGGGCGCCGGGTTGCCGATGTTGAGCTTCAAAATGCGGGCGCCGTTTTCTTCCATGCGGGCGGCCTCGTCGACCACCGGACCGCGCACGTCGTACAAAACGTTGTCTAGCTTGGATGATTTATTGAACTGACGCATGGGTGCTCCCTCTTTGACGGTGGTCTCTTGCGGTTTGGCTGCGGTGGTCGTGCGCGCCGATTGAGGTGCGGGTTTATCGGGTTCTTGGCCCAAAAGCCAGCCGGGCGAGACACCAAACAGCTTTGCGAGATATGCCACGGTGTCTTTTCTTGGCACAACCTTACCGCTTACATACTGACTGACCTGGCTTTTTCCAAGCTTCACGCCTTGGTCTGCGGCCAGACGTATGAGGTCTGACTGCTTAAGGCCCGCCTCTTGCATGGCCTGTTTGAGGCGCTTTTGGAACGTGCTGTAAGCCATGGGCTTCTCCGTTGGTTCAATTTATGGACGCGCATGACGCCGAGAAGTTCAATTTTGCGCGCATGCTGAGGGCACTATAGCACGCAGAAATTGAACTCAACCAAGAAGTCGAGAGAAAGGTTCAAATTTAAAGGAGAACGGCCGTCGAGAAGACCGCCCAAATGCCCGAGGCCCTACCCCTGGCGCAACGTGGCCACCATGTGGTGCGGCACCGCATGGAACGTGCAGCTACCGATCACGTTGCCCGCCGCCTGCTTGGCCGCGTCGCTGCCGTTGCTCGTGGCGTAGGCGTGGTCAAAACGAGAAAGCATCTCGATGTCGTTGCCGCCGTCGCCGTAGACCGCGACCTCATCCTCGGATAAGCCCAGGTAGCCGGCCAGCCACGCCACGGCCTCGCCCTTGTTGACGCCCTTGGCCGTCAGCTCGACCATCGAGGGGTCAAAGGGCGCGTTGACGATGAAGTCGCTCTTCTCGGCTATGAACTCGTTGACCGCCGCGATCTCTGCCGGGTCCTTGAGATGGGCATTGATCTTGCAAATGCGGTCGGCCGTCACCTGGGCGGGCGTGCAGTCATAGACGTTCTCGGGCGCGCCGACGATGCTCATGCCGCGCAGGCGAATCTTGGCGTACCAGGGCTGGTTGGCAAAAACGGCCATGTGCTCGGCCTCGCTGAACATGTGGTAGGTGTGCTTCTCGCCCACGTAGTCGAACCTCACGCCAGAGAAGCGCGTTGCCAGCTCTTCAATAACGCACTGGTCAATGGCACTAAAGCGCGCCGTCTGGCCTTGCTCATCCAGCACGATTGAGCCGTTTGCGCACACCGCCGCAACGTTGCCTTCAAAGCCAAACTCACGGTTGTGGCGCAGGGTGCGGCCCGTGGCCACGCTAAAATGGCCGCCCGCGGCGCGCACCTTGCGGATGGCCGACAAAATCACGGGGTCGACCGTGTGCATCGCGTTAAAGAGGGTTCCGTCGAGGTCAGAGGCAAAAAGTTTTATCATGCGACACCTAGCGTCTGAGGTCTGCCGCGCAGCGCGGCAGCTAAAATGAGCAACGTTCAACATTATTATCCCGAAAGGCCCGCTTGTGTTTAACGTTGTTCTCTTTGAACCAGAAATCCCCGCCAACACCGGAAACATCGGCCGAACCTGCGTGGTCACCGGCTCTCACCTGCACCTTGTTGGCCCCATGGGCTTCTCGCTTGAGGACCACATGCTGCACCGAGCGGGCCTGGGGTACTGGCGAAGCCTTAACGTGACCACCTACGACGGCTGGCAGGACTTCTTGGCGAGAAACGCGCTTGAGGCGGGCGACGCGCGTCTGCACTTTCTTACCAAGAAGGCCCGGCGCACCTACGCCCAAGCCACGTACGCCGATGGCGACTACCTGGTGTTTGGCAAGGAGTCCTCGGGCATCCCCGAGGAGCTTTTGGCCGCCGCACCCGAGCGCTGCGAGCGCATTCCCATGCTGCCCGACGCCGCCACCATCACCGACGCCGAAGCCTGGAAAGAGCCAGCTGGCAAGGCCTGCGACCACCCCATTCTTCGCCAGGACATCTGCGGCAACTTCATCAACCCCGACGACTACCAGATCAGCGCTTTGAACCTCTCGAACTCCGCAGCGATCGTGCTTTACGAGGCCCTGCGACAAACCGGCTTCGCCGGGATGGAGTAAAACCGCGGAGGCCTAAAGGCTCTCCAGCCACTCCAGCGCCTTTTCCACGCTGGCCGTGGCCACCGGCGCGTTGGCCGCAAGCTTTTTGTCCTCGGTGACGAGAAGATCGGCCTTGCTTCTCACGGCGGCCGCGATGACCATATCGTCCTCGAAATCCGAGTGCAGGCGGCGCTGTTTTTGGGCCATCCAAACGTCGCTAAGGTCGGCCCCCACCGCTAGCGCCACCTCTCCCAAGTTGTTAATGCATCCCCAGGCCGCCGAATTAGCGGCAGAGGCCACCCCAGAGTTCATCTCGCCGTTGTTCTCCATGCGGTACAACTTCTTCATATCGGACGCGACGATATAGAAGATGTCGTTTGCAGAATGGATGGGGTAGAGCAGCGTCACGTTCTTCGCAAGCGCATTCGTAACCAGCTCTTTAACCAGGTCGTGATTGGGGCGGCTCGGAAGATAATTACTGAGCCACACGTTAGTATCCAGCAGAAGGACTCTTTCGTCACTCATAGTTAGTCCAACCCAAAAGCTCGCCGTACCTGTCCATAAAGGCCTGCTCTTTTAGCTCTTCGAAAGAAGCGCAGCTTGATCCCGGCAGCCCGCTAAGCCCTACATTTTTATAAAAATCTTCCAAGAGGCGCGCGCCTTTCTTAGCCAACGCGAGCTTTCTTGCCCGCTCTTTGGCCCGAGCCGCTTCCCTCTCCGTCTTCTCGTCGGGCAAAAGCAAATCGCGAAGCCCCTGGGGGTCATCCTTGTACTTCACGGCAAGCTCCCACACGGCCCGCACGGCCTGCGTGGGCGTGAGGCCCGCCGCAGCCAAAGCCGCGTCGCCCGACGCCTTAAGCTGAGGACTAATCCGCGCGTTTACCTGTGCTAACGCAACCGCCGTCTGCGCCATTGCAATTTCCTCTTCCCAATCGAAGACGTTATGGCTATGATTGTAAAGCATGTAAAGCAGCTTGTGCAACGGCGGGAGACCAACCAATGAAAAAACTACCTAAGGCGACAGCTGTAGCGCTCTTGGCACCCGGGCTCGCTTTTGCCTTGCTTCTTGCCGGCACACCCGCAACATGCGCCAGCGCTGCCGAGGCACCTGCAACGTTTGACCTGCGCGACCCTAACGGCGACGGCGACCAATCGGACTCCGTGGTCACATCCGTGAAGCAGCAGGACCCCTGGGCAACCTGCTGGGCGTTTGGCACCACGGCCGCCGCAGAGACGAGCATCCTCTCCAAGGCGGGGACCACGGCCGAGCAGACCGGCCTCGACCTATCGGAGCGCGGGGTCGCCCTGGCCGCCTACACCCCTATCACCCAGGCCATTAACGCATCGCAGGCTGGCGAGGGCTTCGCCGGAACCGTCGAGGCAGGTCTTAACGCGGGCGGCAAGCCCTACTTTGCCATCGTCTCGTTCTCGGCGGGACTGGGCCCCATCGCAGAGAGCTCCCTGCCCTATCAAAACAATGAGAGCCTCATAACCTGCTCGGTCCTGGCCAAGGACGCCGAGCGCGCGCAGACCAAGAACCTCACCAAAGACCAGATCTCGCAGTACGGCGGCGACGCCACAGTGACGCCCCTGTACTACGCCGGGACCGCGGACGGGTCTGACGGCGCGACCTGGGACGCCGACTCGGCTCTGTGGACGCACGCGGGCTATGAGCTCATCGACGGCAATGTCTTGCCCGGCCTGCGGCAAGGCGGCGAGGACGACGGAGACGTGACTTTGAACCAGCAGGGCTTCGACGCGGTCAAAAGCGAGCTTCTCGCCGGTCGAGCCGTCGCGATGAGCTATATCCACGACGAGAGCCATTACCTCAATAAAGAGACCTGGTCCTACTGCTCGTACGAAACGGGAGGCGGATCCCACGCCGCATGCATCGTGGGATGGGACGACACTTACGACGCGTCGAACTTCAAAGCGGGCACAAACGGCGAGAAGCCCGTCGGCAACGGAGCGTGGCTCGTCAAGAACAGCTTTGGCGCCCAGACCGAGGACTTTCCCAACTCCGGCGACTGGGGCATTGTAGAGGACGGGAAGAGCACGGGCTACTTCTGGCTGTCGTACTACGACAAGAGCGTGGGCGACCTTGTCTCGTTCGACTTCGATCTCACGCGGCAGAACTCGGATGCTGACCTGTACCTCGACCAGTACGACTTCCTCCCCAACGAGGACTTTAGCGCCACGCCTTATGACGAGCCCACAAGCTCGGCCAACGTCTTCACGGCGCAAGGCGATATGCTCCTGCGAGCCATCGGCACAACCACCTACGAGGCGGGCACTACCGTGACTTACCAGGTCTATCTCTTGGACGGCGAAGCCACAACGCCTACCCAAGCCGGGCACAGCACGCTGGCCTTCTCCGCTACCAAGACCTTCGCACACGCCGGCTATCACCGCCTTGAGCTCGACGTCGCCGATCAAGTGGCCATGCGCTCTGGGCAGCGTTACGCCGTCGTCACCACGCAAAAGGGCGCAGACGGCAAGTACTACCAGGGCGCGTCAACCACCTATAAAACCTCGGGCTTTAGAGCCAAGGTGGGCGCGGGCGAGTCCTGGACCGGCACGGGCGCTGATGGCGACGCAGCCGACGAGAAGACCACCTGGACCGACTGGCGCGAGACCCTCGACGATCCCGAAGGGCTGGGCGGCACCGCGCAGACAGACAACTTCTCGATCAAGGGAATTTCCGCCGCCCGCAACTGGGCAAGCATTGCGGAGCTCGGCAAGCTTGAACAGGCCATCGCGGAGGCCAAATCCGCGTTGGCTAAGTCCAAGACCAGCGTCGACGGAAGCGATGTCGCGGCCAACGAAACTTGGCTCTCCCAAGAGGAGCGCGATGCGCTGGCGGCGGCCATCGAAAACGGGCGAGCAGCCTTGGCGGCCGCGGGCGAGAACTACAAGACGGCCCTTGCCAACACCACGCCCTCGTCTACTGACGTCGAGAACCTCGTGGCATCTCTCTCCGTCACAACCAAGGCCGGGTCGATGGTCGTGAACAGCAGAGGCGCGGGCGAACAGTCCAGCACAAAGGGCACCCGCACGGTCACCCCGTCCACCGGCGACGCAAGTCTCGCCATCCCCGCAGGCCTTCTCGCCGCGCTTGGCACGGCAGCGTTTATCGTCAGCAGGCGCCTTCACCGGGATTGCTAGTCGCCGGCCCGCGACCCGGCAAGCAGCGTCGGCAAAAAGCCGCCCGGCGCGGGTGTGCGCCGAGCGGCCTCGTGAAAAACGCGTGGTTTGAGCGACTTAGACCAGCTTGCCCTTGCAGTGATCGCACATGTGCTGGATCATCTGGGCCTCCCAGCCAAGAAAGTCCTTCTTGCGGGGCTTCAAGACACCGTCGACCAGCTCGTCGTAGGCAACCTTGATCTTGACGAAGCGGGTCACGCGGCTCTCGCCCTCGTGGGTCATGCAGCTCTCAACCAGCTTCTGGGGACCAAGACCCATCAGCACGCGGGGGTTGTACAGCACGTGGTCCTTCTCGTCGTCGCCCTTGTAGGCAACAACGGCCTTGGCCACGCCGATCTGGTTGGCGGCCAGGCACACGGCGTCTTCCAGGGAGTTCATGGTGTCGATAAGGTCCTGGGCCAGCTCGGCGTCCTCGGCAGTGGCAGGGGCGCACACCTGGGACAAGATGGCGTCGTCGCAAACAAGGTCTTTAACCATGGTGGTTCCTTTCATGTGTAATAAGCGCACGCGCGCAGAGCCGCGCGCAACAGCGCAGTCGAGTATATCATTGCTTTTGTATGCGCAAATTTCCCGGCGCCGGAGGGCCGCACGCCTCCACAACCGCCAAGGAGGCGAGAAGCACACATGCCCCGCGAAACAAAGAAAGCAAAGGCCCAGCGCGCCTGCGAGGTCTGCCGACGCCTTGACGAGAAGTACGGTCCGGTCGAGTGCTTCTTGGACCACGGCAACCCCTTTCGCCTGACCATCGCGGTGCTCCTCTCGGCGCAAACAACAGATGCGCAGGTCAACAAGGTGACACCAGCGCTTTTTGAGCGCTACCCCACGCCAGAAGCCATGGCAGCAGCGACACCCGCCGAGGTGGCCGAGCTTATCCGCAGCCTGGGCTTCTACAAGACCAAGGCCCGTCACTGCGTGGAATGCGCGCAGGCCATCGTCGCCGACTTTGGCGGCGAGGTGCCCCACACCATGGCCGAGCTCACCTCGCTTCCCGGCGTGGGCCGCAAAACCGCAAACATCGTGCTCAACGTGGGTTTTGGCATCGTGGAGGGCATCGCGGTGGACACCCACGTCAACCGCATCGCGCACCGCCTGGGCCTCTCGCCAAAGACGCACGAGAAGGAGCCCTTAAAGACCGAGCAGGACCTCCTGGCGCTTCTCCCCCGCGACCTGTGGGAAAACGTCAACCACCAGTGGATCTTGCACGGTCGGCAGGTCTGCGGTGCCCGGTCGCCGCGCTGCGACGAGTGCGTGCTGGAAGACCTCTGCCCCAGCGCGCACCGTCTTTAAGCCGCGGCCCGGCGGCCCCGCGCCCGCGCACTTCTCCCCGTTCTTTCTTGGTAAGGATTACTTTTGATCGCAAGTCAGATTGTTGTTTGGTTCTCGTTCTTTGGCCTGGTAGGCTGGCTGTTTGAGTCGACGTACTGCTCGATTGTCGAGAAGTGCTGGTGCAACCGCGGCTTCTTGTTTGGCCCCATCTGCCCCATCTACGGCGTGGGCGCGGTGGGCGCCCTGGCAGTCTTTGGCAACCCCGTGGTCAGCGCGGCGCTTCCGCCCGCTTGGGCCATTTTCCTCGTGTGTGCCGTGGGCGCCTCGGCCATCGAGTGGGTCACCTCAGTTGGCATGGAGAAGGCCTTTGGTACCGTGTGGTGGGACTACTCGGACCTGCCCTTGAACCTCGACGGCCGAATCTGCGTGCCGGCAGCCATGTGCTTTGGCGTGGGCGGCTTGGCTATCGTCTATGTCGCGTTGCCGCTGGTACGGGCCGTGAACGCCGCTGTCGACCCCCTGACCTTTGAGGTGGCAGCCTTGGTCCTCATGGCCCTTCTCGCCGCCGACACAACGCTGGCCGTGTGCGCCTTGACCGAGGTCTTGGCCGCCGTCGAGCGCGTCCAAGGCAACTTTGACAGTCGCGTCCAGGGAGCCCTGGAAAGCGGTGCCGAGAAGGCCGAACAGCTGCGCGACACCAGTGCCGAGGCCGTCGGCCGCGTGCGCGAGACCGGGGCCGAGGCCGTGGACCGCCTGCGCGACACCCGCGACGACTACGCCGAGCGCCTGCGCGACGTGGCCTCGCACATGAGCGGCCGCCACCAGCACATCCTTTACAACATGAAGCGCTTCCACACCAAAAAGCTCAAGGGCACGGCCGCGCGCCTGGTGGCTGCCCTGGACAACCTCAAGAAGGACAAGCAGTAATGTCTCCCAGCACCAAAGCTGCCCTCGACGCCCAGGTCGCCCACATGGAGAAGGCCGGGCGCACCCACCTTATGCAGGGGTTTGTTCAGCACGGGCAGGTGAGCACCTGGCAGCACTGTGTGCGCGTGGCCACTTGCGCCGTTGGCCTGGCCGAGGCCCTTCACCTGCGCGTCGACCAGCCCCAGCTGGTGCGAGCCGCCCTTCTCCACGACTACTTTTTGTACGACTGGCACGAGCCCAACCACACCCAGCACGCCACCATGCACCCCGTTTTTGCGCTGAGAAACGCTCGCGAGGACTTTGACCTCACACCGCTGGAAGAAAACGCGATCGCCGCCCACATGTGGCCCCTGCCGCCGGGCCGCGTGCCCAAGAGCCGCGAGGCCTGGCTCATCTGCGCAGCCGACAAGTGGTGCTCCCTGGGCGAGACCCTCTTCATGCGCTAGGGCCCCACGCCCCGGCCACCAGCTTTCAATTCTGGGGCTTGTCGGAACCGCGCCTTTAGGATTCTTGGGTTGTCGGAACATAATTCTTCCGACAAGTCCAAAAACGTGCAGTAAAAGGGCTTCTCGCTTCCGACAAGTCCCCAAAGTTAAAACGCAAGAGCTCAAAATTTCCGACAAGCCCCAAAACGTAAATGGCGACCCGCACGCCTCGCGCCGCCCCACCGCAGCGTCCTTCGCGCCACATCTGTGGAAATCCGCGGCGAGAATAAACCGCCGCTCGAATGGGGTATCCTTTGCTCTGTTGGCAACTTAGAGAAGGGAAACTTCCATGGCTGATAAACCCGTTAAAATTGTGATGCTTACCGGCTACCTTGGCGCCGGCAAGACCACGCTGCTCAACCACATCCTGCAAAACGACGGCGGCATTCGCGCGGCCGTCATCGTCAACGACATCGGCGAGGTCAATGTCGACGCCAACCTCATCGCCGACGGCGGCTTTGCCCAGGCAGACGACATCATCCCCCTCACCAACGGCTGCATCTGCTGCACCCTGGCAGACGACCTTGCCAACCAGCTGTCCTCCATCGCCGACTCGGGCAACTTCGACTACATCATCATCGAGGCCTCCGGCATCTGCGAGCCCGTGCCCATCGC
>CAVDXJ010000014.1:0-12174 GCA_963612765.1 Oscillospiraceae bacterium | reverse complement strand
ACCAGCGGGTACGTCATCAACGACTCGGCGCCGCCCAGGCTCTCGGCAAACAGGATGAGCTTCGTGCGCTCAAGCGCGTCGACCGCGCGCTGACGCGAGTCGACCTTGAACGAGATCATGGCGCCAAAGCCCTTGGTCTGGCGGCGCGACAGCTCGTAGCCGGGGTGCTCGGGGTCGCCCACGTAGTGGACCTCGGTCACGCATGCGTGGCCCTTTAGGAACTCCGCGATACGCAGGGCGTTTTGCTCCTGGCGGCGCAGGCGAACGCCCAGGGTCTTCAAGCTGCGGATCATCAGCCAGCTGTCAAACGGGGCAAGCTGATTGCCCTCGCTCATCGTGGCGTTGAACAGCGGCTCGATCAGGGCCTCGTCGCGCAGGACCAAAAAACCGGCCAGCACGTCGTTGTGGCCGCACAGGTACTTGGTGCCGCTGTAGACCACGACGTCGGCGCCCAGGTCCAGCGGCCGCTGGAAGTACATGGTAAGGAAGGTGTTGTCCACGGCCAGAAGCGCCCCGGCCTCGTGCGCCACCGCGGCCACCGCCGCGATGTCGGCGACCTTCATCATGGGGTTCGTGGGGGTCTCAAGAAAGACCAGGCGCGTGTTGGGACGCATCGCATCGCGCAGGGTCTTCTCGTCTGTAAGGTCGGCATAGGTGAACTCAAGGCCGTACTGAGAAAAGACCTGCGAGAACAAGCGGTAGGTCCCGCCGTAAAGGTCGTCGCTCACCACCACGTGGTCGCCGGATTTAAGCAGCTTGAGCAGGCACGATATGGCCGCCATGCCGCTGCTAAAGGCCATCGCCTTCTTGCCGCCTTCAAGCGCCGCGACGGTGTTTTCCAGCTCCAGGCGCGTAGGGTTGCCGCAGCGGGAGTAGCAATAGCCCGTGGACTGGCCAAAGCCGGGGTGGGCAAAAGTGGCCGTCTGGTAGATGGGGAAGCTGATCGAGCCCGTCTCTTTGTCGACGCCTCGGTAGCCGCGGACCGCCACCGAATCGGCGCGCAGACCAGCGCATCTCTTCTCGTCGATGCCCAACAGGCCATCGATCTCTTCTGCCATCGCCTTGAAACTCGAGTCGTCCACAGCCGCCCTTTCATCGTCGGATTTTCACGAGGTATAAGGCTACCCGAAACCGTGGCGCCCACGCCCGCAATTCCTAGGTGTTTTATAGGATTAACGTCAAGCCAGTGACGCACCGTTGCCGCGTGCTATGCTACGTATAATCTTACGTATATTCTTCTGGAGGGAGTTACGCATGCCCGTTGTGAAGCCCATCTCTGACTTACAGCGCAACCTAAGCCCCATCGCCCAGATATGCCACGAGACCGGCGAGCCCGTCTATCTCACTAAAAACGGTGCGACATCGCTCGTCGTGATGGACGCCGAGGAGTTCGACCGCCAGGCACGGGCGCTCAGCGCCGTCCGCGAGCGCGAAGAACGCGTGCAGCGGGCGATTTCGCGCGGTTACGACGACATGCTCAACGGCCACACGCGCCCCTGGAAGCAGGCCAAGCAAGACGCCGAGAAGATCCGGGCGGCTCGGTATGGCGAATAACCACCAGGTCAAAGACCCCAACGAGTCCGACGAACCCCAAACCTCCTTTGACATAGAGCTAACCGACGAGGCCCTGTACGCCTACGCGGACATACGCTCCCAATCCATACTGGGGAGAATCGATACGTTAATCGACACGCTTGCGCTCCACCCCTACTACGGCGAGAAGTACGACCCCGCCTACGAGGCCTCTCGCCCGCCGGTTGATTGCCGCGTCCTGTTTTGCGCGCACTACGGCATCTACTACCACGTCAACGAAACCCGCCGCCTGGTGACCATCCTGGCGATCGTAAGCCAGCGGCGCGACCCCTTGACCAGGTTCACCCTGCTCGACGACTAAGTCCGCGACCCCTTCGCGATTGGAGGCCCCATGTTTGGAAACAGTAACAAGCCGCAGCTCGGCACGCGCACGTTCTTTGGGCCGGGCGGCAACGTGACCACCGTGTTTAACTCGGGGTCAAACATGTTTACCGTCATGGGGCCCAACGGGCAGAGCGGCACCTACTTCAAGAACGGCAACATGATCTGTGGGCCCGACGGCATCCGCACCGTGATGGGCAGCGGCTCCGTGAAGACCGTGTTTGGCCCCAACGGAG
The DNA here is from genome assembly GCA_963612765.1 of Oscillospiraceae bacterium. Lineage (GTDB taxonomy): Bacteria > Actinomycetota > Coriobacteriia > Coriobacteriales > Atopobiaceae > Paratractidigestivibacter. The sequence goes on along the minus strand of CAVDXJ010000014.1, from coordinate 10,024 downwards.
AAACCCACACGATCTTCGAGAACGGCCAAGGCGGCACCGTGCTGTAAGGGCACCGGCCGCGACCACTGGACGATTAGTGTACACAAATCCGATTTTGGGCACTGACAAGGCCTTATTTTGGAGCATTTCTCGCATTCATGTACACTAATCCGCCGCCCGACGGCCGCGGTCGAGCGCTGCCGCGGCCGCCGGCGGGCCATCCACTCCGCACCCCCAAGTGATATGTTGTTGAAAGGCAGCTTGGGAGGGTGATTTACTTGAAAACCAGCATCGCGCAACAGACGGCCGAGGCCCAAAGAATCGCGTGGCAACACATCACGGCCGGCCTGGACCTAACGCCCGAGACAACCTGGCGCTGGTTTGCCCTGGCGGCCCTGGCGCTGGTCGCGCTCTCGCTGCTGGTGGGCGTCGCCGTGCGGCACCGCCCCAAGAAGGGCCGCACCTACGAGGACCTGCTCCGCCTGGGAGAAGACCCTCAAGACCCTCGCCCCAGCAAGGTCGACCCCAAGCGCGCGGCCGCTTGCCAGGCAACCATCCTGGCCAGCGCGTTCTTCACCCTGGTCTACCTGTTCTGGCGCACGCTCTTCTCGGTGCCATATGAGTGGGGTTGGTTGGCCGTCGCCTGCAACATCGCGTTGCTGCTGGTAGAGATCCTGGGCTTCGTCGAGTCCCTGGTCCACTTCCGCGACGTGGCGGGCATGCGCTCGCACCCGCTGCCGGCCGCAAAGCCCGAGGAGTACCCCGACGTCGACATCTTCATCGCCACCTACAACGAGCCGGACTTTCTTCTCGCCAAGACCATCAACGGCTGCAAGCACCTGGACTACCCCGACCCGACCAAGGTCCACATCTGGCTGTGCGACGACAAGCGCCGCCCCGCGATGCGCGCTCTGGCCCAGCGCATGGGCATCGGCTACTTCGACCGCCCCAACAACGAGGGCGCCAAGGCCGGCAACCTAAACGCCGCCATGGCCCGCACCAGCTCGCCCTACGTCGTGACCCTGGACGCCGACATGATCGTCCAGCGCAGCTTCCTTATGCAGACCATCCCCTACTTCATCGACTCCGAGCGCCGCAACGCCGGCCTGCCCGCAGACCAGCAGGTCAAGCTGGGTCTTCTCCAAACCCCGCAGTGCTTCCACGACCCCGACGTCTTCCAGCACGGCCTTTACGCCGAGATGAGCATCCCCAACGAGCAGGACTACTTTTACCGCACCGTTGAGGTGGCCAAGACGTCCAGCAACAGCGTGATCTACGGCGGCTCCAATACCGTGCTGGCCCGCGAGGCGCTGGAGGCCGTCGGCGGCTTCTACACCGGCTCGATCACCGAGGACTTTGCGACGGGCCTGTTGATCGAGTCGGCCGGCTACGTGAGCCTGGCGCTGCCCACCCCGCTGGCCTCGGGCTCCACGCCGCACACCTTTGCCGAGCATATCCAGCAGCGCACGCGCTGGGGCCGCGGCGTCATTGTCACCGCGCGCAAGCTGGGCATCATGCGCCGCCCCGGCCTCACGCTGGCGCAAAAGACCAGCTACTGGAGCTCGGTGGTCTATTGGTATTCTCCCATCAAGAATTTAATCTATATCCTCTCGCCGCTGCTCTTTGCCGTCTTCAACGTACCGGTCTTTAACTGCAGCTGGTTGGACCTGTGGGTCTTCTGGCTTCCCATGTTCATTGCCCAGGCTGTGTGTCTTCGTGTGGTAAGCCAGGGCCGCATCACCACCCGCTGGAGCGGCATCCACGAGACGGCCGTCATGCCGCACCTGCTTATCCCCATCGTCAAGGAGTCGCTGGGCATCTCGCTTTCGACCTTCAAGGTCACCGACAAGTCCGGCCCGGCCACGCGCCGCGTCACCGACTGGCGCAGCCTGGCGCCCTTCATCGTGCTGGTGGCGCTCTCGGTCGCGGGCATCGCGCGGGTCATCTGGCTTTTGACCCAGGCGGCCTCGGTGGGCCTATTTGTCCTGCTGTTCTGGCTGGTACGCAACCTGTACTTCTTGAGCATGAGCCTCTTCTTGGCCGACGGCCGCGACTCTGACGGCGAGAAGGTCAAGGTCAAAGACGCCGTGCCGGCCCAGGTCACCTTGCTTGAGGGCATCAGCACGCTAAGCGGCCCCGCACCGGGCACAGTCTACGAGGGCGTGACCACGCAGCTGACCGAGCACAACGCCCGCGTCTTCTTGGACGACGCCGAGGAGCTGCGTCTGGGCTCGCAGGTCGCCCTTGCGGTGGAGTGCGGCCCGTACCACGTGCAGGTCAAGGGCGTTGTTACCCAGGTCGCGACCTCGCGCAACGGCAAGCAGCGCGTCCACACCGTCGAGATCTTGGACTTTGGAGAGGACAAGGGCGAGTCCTGGGGCGAGTACCTGCAGATCCTTTACGACCGCGTGCCCACCCTGCCCCAGCGCCTCACGCACGACCCCGGCCCCGTGCGCTACTTCTGGCGCAACCTCGCCGAGCGCCTGGGCCGCACGGCCTAAGTGCCAGACGGCCCCATGGCGAGAAGAGCGAATTAGTGTACACAAATCCGAGAAATGCCACCGACAAGCGGCAAAACCCTAGCGTTTTGCCAGTTCGTGTACACTAATTCGCCCCCCGGCAACGGGAGCGATTCGAAAACGCCAACACCCCGGCCCCTTACCCGCACAGCTCAAACCCGACGGCTACAAAAACGCCACCATGTACACCGGGCAGTATGTCACCGCCCCGTCGCGCCGTAGGTTTTCCTCGCAAAACACAAGCGCCTCTTTGATACCGTAGCTTGCGGTCGAAAGCGCGTTTTTGAGCGCCACATGACGCCGGTACCCCTTGCCCGATTTGACCTCTATCGGCAAGACCCTTCCATCATCGGTCTGAACAACAAAGTCCAGCTCGCCAACCGTGCGGTTCTTGAAGTAGTAAAGACCCCTGCCATGTGCCGCAAGTTCTTGCGCCACGACGTTTTCGTAGATAGCGCCGTAATTTATGTCGGGCCGATCACCAAGGATTCCGCGCACCACATCAAGCCCGCATCGGTAGGTTAATAGACCAACATCTGAACTAAAGAGCTTGAATTTGGGAGCCTCCAGACTTGTCGCAAGCGGGTAGCGTGGCTCACGAACGCTGTAAGCAGCCAAAGCAACATTCGCGTCCGTAAGCCACATAAAGTCATTGTCGTAGCGGTCAAAGTGCGAGTCACCCTCGACGTCGCGTATCGCAAAGCGCTTATCCTGTCGGCTAATCTCGCTTGGCATAAGATCAAAGATCCTGCGTACAACGCGCGCCCTGTCACCTGCATATTTGCTGATGTCCCAACGGTATTGCGAGACAATGGCCTCCTGTGCCGTTCTCGCCTTCTTCACGTCGTCCGAACCAACAAACGCGGTAACCACATTGGGCATGCCACCCGAAATCAGATATCGATGGAAGAGCGTCAAAAGGCGAGAATGCAGAAATTCGTCTAGCGGCTCTTTGTTTTTAAACGCGTCCCTTGCGGCGTCGACGACCTCGGGAGAAAGGCCGTTTGCCCAGCAGAACTCCTCAAAATCCAATGGATACATCTTGACCGTGCTGAGGTAACCCACCGGAGCCGACGATATTCCCTTGAGCTCAACACCAAGCAACGAGCCAGAAAGGATGTAGTCATAGTCCCCGCGTTCCATGAGGAACTTGATGGCAGTCACCGCCTCTTTGCACTCCTGGATCTCATCGATAAAGAACACCGTTTTGCCGGGCACTACGGGCCCGTGGGCAAACGCTGTAAGACGCATGAAGAGCTCCGAGGAATTCGTTGCCGTTGCAATTGCGCGGCACGCCTCGGTGTTCTCGAATAAGTTCAGCTCAACGACGTGCTCCCAATGCAGCGACGCAAAGTGTCGAATGAGGTAGGTCTTTCCAACCTGACGTGCGCCGGTAACGAGAAGAGCTTGCCTTGTTCGAGTCTCATACCAGTCTTCAAGTTGATCTAGAGCTTTGCGCTTAAGCATTTGCCTTACCTACCTGCTGTTTCTTGGTTGTCTTGTCAATCTGCAAACATTATATCCTTCGTTTTTGTCAATCTGCAAACATCTAGAAGGGGCGTATTTGTCAATTTGCAAACATTGGCAGTAGGCGCCAAGAAGAACGAGGCGACATACATGAATTTACAAAACGCTCAGTCTTAGGCCCCTATCGGCAGAGCCAGGCGAATTAGTGTACACAAATCCGAGAAGAGCCACTGACAAGGGGTAAAATCCTAGCGTTTTGGCAATTTGTGTACACTAATCGGACTCTCCCGGGGTATGCGCCACGGACGGCCCCGCGGCCCGGCCCCGCAGCCCGCACGCCGCGCGGCCCCTGTAAAGAGACGGCCAATTTTGGGCTGCCGTAAGCCAGTTGAAAACGCGGTGGTCGCACACTAAATTAGTACGTGATTCAGGTGCCGGACACTACGCAGAACCGAGCTTTGAAATGTATGAACTTCGCGATGTTGAAAAGGCTTACAAAAAGAGGGGCTTTAGCAGAACCGCGCTAAGGCAGGTAAACCTCGATTTGCCGGACACGGGCCTCTTTGCCATCGTCGCCGAGTCGGGCGGCGGCAAATCGACCCTCCTAAACATGCTCTCCTGCCTGGTCGCGCCCGACAAGGGAACGGTCGAAATCGACGGCGCTGACGTCTCGAAGCTAAGCAGTTCTCAGCGCAGCGGCTTCACGGCGCGAAACGTCGGCTTCGCTTTCCAAGAAGACGAGCTGATCGCCCACGCCTCCCTGCTCGAGAACATGCAGACTTCCCTCTCCCTGGCGGGCCTCAGCAAAAGCGAGGCCGCTAAGAAGGCCAGCGCTGCCCTTGAGCGCGCCGGGCTGGGCGAGTTCAAAAGCTGCATCCCCGAGCAGCTCTCCAAGCATCAGCTGCGGCGGTTCTCGTTTGCCCGCGCCACGGCCAAGGACCCAAAGGTCCTGCTCCTGGACGAGCCAGAGATCGGCCTGACGCAAGATGAGCTCGACGCCTTGATCCAGCAGCTTAAAGCCGCGTCGGCAACCTCGCTGGTCGTCGTCGCCACGCGGGACGCCGGTTTTGCCAAGGCGCTTGGCGCCAACGTCATCGAGATAAACGACGGCGTCATCGACCACACCGCCGACCAAACGGTCTTCTCCCCTGTCACCACGGCGGCCCACGCCGCGGCCCCCACCGTCGCGGCCCACGCTGCGGCCTCGAAGCCCCGCCCCGCCCGCGTTTCCCTGGCCTCTAAGCTCGGCTTTGTTCACGTAAGCCTGCGCAAGCGAAGCGGGCGAAGCTTCTTTTTGGGCCTCTCGGCGATGCTTGGGGTCGTTGCCCTTGCCTTTGTCCTGGCGGCCTCCAACGGAATCACGACCTACATCGACACCGACAACCGAGACAACCTGTCGCAACAGCCGCTTGAAGTGGGCACGCTGGCCTTCAATTCGACGGAGCTCGCGGAGGCCTTTTCTGGCGACGGCTCCACGCAGCTCTCGACCTCGGAGCTGATCACAAAGGCCGTCCGCTCCGCAAAGAACAACGACTTGAAATCGTTCAAGTCCTACATCGAGAACAACAAGGACAAGTTCGGTGGCTCAACCGAGCTCATCGACTACGACTACGGCATAACGCCGCAGGTATTTGTGGCCGATACAAGCGCGGGGACCATCTCCTTGAAGACCTCGGCCCTCTCGGAGCTCTCGAGCTCGTACACCGCGAGCTTCACGTCGCCCGCCGGCTTCACGACGATGGGCCGCCTGGACGCCAAGACCGAGAACTACACCTCGCAGTACGACGTTTTGCAAGGCAGGTGGCCGCAGAACTACAACGAGCTTGTCCTGGTCCTTCCCAGCGACCGCTCGGTCCCCGGCCTCGACCTCACCTCAAACTCTACCGAGGCCCAGCTGCAGCGCCTCAACGACACCCTCGCGTTCCTTAAAACGGGCGAGCTCTCGGAAGACAAGACCGTCGAGTCGTTCAACCTCTCGCTCCAGGAATACATGGACCTTGACCTCAAGCTCGTCTCGATCGCCGAATGCTACACGCAAAACGAGGACGGGGCCTCGTGGCAAAACAACTCGTCCAACGAAGACTTCATGAAGAGCATCATCGCCAACTCCGAGAGCCTCAAGATCGTTGGCGTCGTCGCGCCGTCCCAAAGCGCCTCTTACGAGCCGCTGTCCTCTGGCCTGTGGTATCTCCCCTCGCTGGAGAACTACATTGCCCAGAGGGCGGGAGAATCCGAGGTCGTAAAGGCGCAGCTCGCCAACCCCGAGGTCGACGTGTTCACGGGGATTCGTTTCGATAGCCAGGGGCGCACCTTTGACGATCTGTCCAACAGCGTCTCGGCAAGCGTTCAGGCCGCGTTCGCCTCGATAATGGACCAGCTCAGCGTGGCCTTAGAGCAGGTCTTTGCCGATATCGAAAACGAGCTGAGCAACTTTGCCCTTGACGAGGGCTTCGAGCTCAACTTTGTTAGCGAGGACGACCAGCGCCAGGACGGCGAGACGGCCGATGAGTCCACCGACGGCACGGACCAAACCAAAGACGACCAGATCGACATTAGCTGGGAAGATATCCTGGGGACACAAACTCAGGACAACAAGATCGTCGTTTACGTCGACGACGACGCGATCGACATGGCCCTGCTCAACGTGTTTAACGACTACCTCGAGGACGCGATTAAGAACAACAAGACCCCCACGCGCGAGGACCTCGTGAACTACCTGGCAAAGAAGGAGGTCAACGAGAAACTCGACAAGGAAATCGAGAAGGCCTTTGTGACCGTCGAGCTAGACGAAGAGACCGTGAGCCATCTCAACGCCTTTATCGAGCAGCATGTCGTCCCCTTCCTCATCGACTACATCGAGGAGGAGTACGCCGCCTATATCGTGTATGTCGAGGCGCAAATCCAGGCCAACGTCTACGAGCCCCTCAAGGAGCTCGAGGAGTCGCTCAACAAGCTCAACAGTGAGGACGTGCTCGCCTCGCTGGGAATCGACACCGCCCTCAACGACTTCTTCAAGGAGTTTGACCTCTCGGGCGCATACGACGAGCTAAACAACCTTCTTGCCCTGGACGAGGCGGCAGACGACGAGGCCGAGACAAGCGAGGCCGCCGAAGCCGAGACGGGCGAGGCCGCGGTCACGATCGACCCCACTACCAAGAAGTTCCTGGACCTGGTCGTGAAACTGGCGACAACGACGCCCAACAGCTACGCCCTTAACATGAAGGCCCTTGGGTACTCGGACTTCAGCACGCCCTCCACGATCCGGTTCTACACGCCGACGTACGAGGACCGAATCGCCTTGAGCGGTCTTATCGGCGCCTACAACGACTCGGTGAGCGCCAGCAACGACACCGCGAAGCACATCGACTACTACGACCTGGTGGACACGTTCACCAACATCTCGATCAACGTCGTCAAGGTCGTGAGCATCGCTTCTGTCGTGCTTTTGCTGCTCATGGGCATCGCGACCACTATGACCATCGGGGCCATCACCTTCTTTAGCTCGCGCGACCGCTGGCGCGAGACCAGCGTCATGCGAGTCCTAGGCGCGACGCGACGCACGGTGTTCGCGACGCTTTTGATGGAAGGGGCCATTCTCGGCCTGCTTTCGGCGGGCGCCGGCCTAGGGATAGCCGCGCTGCTGAGCATCCCGATCAACTCGTCGACGCTGGCAAGCGTGGGCTTCAACCTCATGATTTTCGAGCCGTGGCACGTGGCCCTGCTTTTGGGCCTTGGCGTCGTCTCGATGGTCGTGGGGTACCTGATCCCCGCGATCGCCATCAGCAGGAAAGACGCCGTCTTGGTCCTGCGCGCACGGTAGGGCCGTCGGCGGCCCAAGCCACGGCCAGCGAGCCCACGAGCCCGCGACACAAGAGCGCCCCTTGAGATACCTGTTCTCAAGGGGCGCTCTTCATACCGAGAAGCCCGCGGCCACGCCGCGGCGGCTACTACCCCGCCTTAGACGGCGTACACCTGCTTGCCCTCGAAGTAGACCGTCTCGACCACGCCCTCGTGGATCTGGTCCTTGGGGCAGCTCGAGATGTCCTTGTTGATAAAGACGAAATCGGCGTACTTACCAACCTCGATAGAGCCGCGCTCGTCCTCCACCTGGAGCTGCTTGGCGCCGTTGATCGTCATGATGTCCATGGCCGTCTCGACCGAGACACGCTCGGACGCGTCGAGCTGAAACGCCTCGAAGTCCCCGCGGGTGTCGTTGACGGCAACCTCGATGATGCCGGGAACCGTGGTGGGCGCGCCCGAGGCGGCCGGCACGTCCGTCGAGGAGGTCACGAGCACGCCTTCATCGACAAGCGACTTGATGGGATAGCCCGCCATGCAGGTGGCTTCGTTGGCAAAGAGACCCTTGAGCGCCCCCTCCTCCTCTTTTGGAGAAAGCACGCGCCAGTTGATGTTCTGGGCAGAATAGATGTGGTGCTCCCCCATCTTCTTCTTAACGTCGCCCGCGATGTTCCTGCCGTGAACGATGCCGTTGCGAATCTTGCCTTTTTGTGAGTTCTCGGCGTTGATGTACGCATTGACGACCTGGCGAGAAGCGCCGTCGCCCTGCGTGTGGACGTGCATGGACAGGCCCGACTCGTTTGAAGCCTTCACAATCGCGTTCATCGTCTCGTCTTCCCACACCTGCGTGCCGTGGGTGCCGTCCGCGTACCCGTCGATCAGCCAGCCGCTCATGCTTTCGACGGCCTCGCCGTCGGCGAAGAGCTTGACGGTGTTGAACGTGAAGTGCTTTGTGGGGTACTTCTCGGCATACTCCTTGACCTTCTTAAGCTCGGCCTTCCAATCGTCGTACGAGTCGATCTTGTAGGACCCGCCGACAAACACCGAGAGCCCGGTCTTCTTGTCGTGCTCGCTTAAGGCGTCCATGAACTGTTTGCCCAGGTAGTTGGTCCAGCCGTCCTGGTAGTTGGTGTAGCCCGAGCTGAGAAGCGCCTGCTCCATCGTCTTGGTGACGCCCTCGTAGTCGCACTCATGGACGATCGTCTCGACAGAGACGGCGTATTTCAACAGGTAGTTCATCGCCATGTCAGAGGCCAGGCCCAAAAGCTCGCCGTCTTGGCCCTTGGACAAAACGCCGCCGACAATCTGCGTCTCGGCCGTGATGCCCGCGACCTCGGCGGCCTTGGTGTTGAAGAACGCGTTGTGACCGGAGTCGTCGCCAATGAGCAGGACCTTGTCGTTGCAAATCTCGTCGAGCTTGCTCCTCATGTCGATCTTATCCTTGACCGTGGCCATGGCAACATTGTCCCAGCCAAAGGTGTAGTACACGTTGTAGCTGGGGTTTTTCTCGACGTAGGCTTTTACATTCGCCAGGATCTCGTCCTGCGTCGCGCCCGGCACCCAGATGTTGAGATAGGCGATCGCGCCGTAGCCGATGTAGTGGCCGTGGCCCTCGGTGGCGCCTGCCATCACGAGGCCCTTGTCCCGGTAGTCGATCACCTTTGTCGTGCCCTCCTGGATAAAGGGCTTCACGCCGTCCTCGTCGCCAACGTAGACGTACTTGCCGTCTTTCACGGCAAACGCCGATGCGTAGTCTTGGTTCGAGTTTGAGGTGTATGCCTTACCGAGAACCACCACGTCCGCAATGTCTGTCGCCAATCCAAACACCCTCTCACGCTTCGAAAATAACGGGACACGGTAAGTATAGTCCCCTGTTCAGCGCGGAGAACGGCCATTGCATGAGCGGCCTTCTGGCCTGTGCGCATAGAAAATCCCCGGGACTCGACTGGCGAGTTCCCGGGGACATAGGGATTTTCGTTTGCCCAAAGGGCCTAAGCCAAGATCCCCAAGGGGTCACCTGGCCGCAGCGGGGCGGCTAGTCCTCGCGGCGCGAAGAGGCCTTGCGAGCAAGGATCACGCAGGAGGCGCCAGCGAGGGCGGCCGCGGCGATAAGCGCGGGGCTCGAGGCGTCGCCGGTCTCGGGCGTGGCCTTCTTGGCCTTGGCCTGGGCCGGGGCGGGCTTCTCGCCAGCGGGCTTGGCCTCGGCGGGGGTCTCGTCGGCGGGCTTCTCGTCGGCGGCGGCGTCACCGTCGGACTTGTCG
>CAVDXJ010000013.1:0-12347 GCA_963612765.1 Oscillospiraceae bacterium | reverse complement strand
CAGCCCTCCTCGCAAGAGTCGCCACCCGCCAGGTCCTTCTCGGTACCTAGCCTGCATCCTTACGCCACGCTATTTTCGAAATGCGGCGGCACTATCGCCGTCGAGCGAGTAGCCCAGAGAGTGGGCGCAAATTTACCTGCGGTTTTGCGCCGTAGATGGGCCGGCTACTTGGAAGGAACCAATACTGCCGCCGCATTTCGACTTTAGCCGTCATGTTACCCGGCCAGACGCGCCTCAAGATTGTCGTAGAAACGCTGCTGGCAAATCTTGTATCCCTCCGGAGCGTCATAGAAGGCCTTGTAAACCAGATCGTCGGCGACCTGCCGCGCCTCCTCGTCCGTCATCTCGGGCGTCAAATACTTGCTGTAGTAAATGTCGCAAAGAAAATCGTAGATGGGGTAGTACTCGGCCTGATCGATGTCGATCTTGTCGTTCTCCCAGTCGCTACGCTGCAGCGTAATGAGTTTCCACAGAACCTTTGCGTAGTTTGTGTGACCGCTCGCCTCGTCGAGCTTTCGATAGAAGTAGGTATCGCCGTGGTTCATGTAGTCGCTTAGCTCGTAGTTGTCCATGCAATCGAGCATGATGCGAAGATAGTTGCTGGGCACCTGGTACGCGATATCCCATTCGTCATAGTTGAGCAGCGAGCAAGAGAAGACGCTGTTCATGGACTCCTCAAGCAGCTGGCCGTCGGAATCGTACAAAAAGACGGCGCGGTCCTTAAAGCCGATTCCCATCCGATTGGAGCCATATGAGGCGCCCACATAGCAAATGCGCGCAGCATGGCAAAACTCATGGATAAACACCTGGAACCCCCAAGTGCCCTCCACGTATTCGGTGCCCTTGGGGATATAGATGGCGTTCTCGCTTGCTATGTAGCAACCTTTGCTCGAAACATCGAGGCTCTTCATGACGTAGGATGACTCGTCAAGCTCTTCGACATGAAGCGTCTGAAGGTTGTGCTGCAAGATGGTCAGCGATGCCTGTGGGTAATTCACGGCAATGCGATGAATGTAGTCTTTAAATAAAACCTTGATGCGCTCGGGGATGTCCTGGTTTGCCGTGAGAGCTGCCTGGCAGCCCGCTTCGGTTCCCTCGGCGCTGCCAAACAGTCGGTAAAGTCCCTCGCTTCCGTAAACCGTGGTCCTGTCGCCGTGGGTGGACGGTAAGACAACCTCAACGACCTCGATCGGCTCGGAGCCCTCTTCTACCACAAAATCGTAATCGGTTGTGATCTTGCCCTCGGTTACCGCGCCGCTTTCCTCGAGTTCTTGAAGGTAGGATTCTTGCAGTACGGGGGTTACGCCGAGAAGAGCGATCGATGCCACGGTAAGCGCGGGTGCCACAATGACTAAAACAGATGAGGGCTTCTTCTTTACCAGCCGCACAACCAGCGTAATCAACAACGGGATGGCAATAAGCAAAAGGAAAACGCCATAGGACGAGGTGGTGCGCCAGAGTCCCGCCGAGTTGAACGGGTTAAGAAAGGAGAGCTCTGTGGCGAGAATAAAGAACAGCAGCGCAAGCCATGCATATCGAGTGGCCGGCAGCTTCCTTATGCGGCGGATAAGGGCCATCAGCGCAAGGCCTATGGCCGGCAAGTACAGAAGAAGGCCGCAGAGCAAGGCGGCGGATTGCAGCCCGCCGGTTTCGAACGCCGCCAGCGCCGTGCCAGCCAGCAACAGCCCAAACGAGATGCAGGCAAGCCGCCGTGACGGCTTTCGCATGATTAAACGCACCACGCACACGACGGCAAGGACAACCGCCGCAAGGGCGAGCGCAACGCCAAGCAAGTCCATAAGATGGGTACCCCCTATGCCGCCGCCGTGGCCTCGGCCGTCTTGTTCAGCTTGTAGGTATCGGACTGCCACACGCCCAATCCGCCGGCGCTCTCGACGTACAGCTTAACAAGGCCATCGCTGGTCACTTGGAACTTCACGGTCTGGTGAATCGGGTTTCTTCCGTCGAAGATTTGGTAAGCCGACGAGTTCTCTTTGATATTCAAGAGAAGGTTGGACTGAGTGACCTGTACATCCTCGGTAGAGGACTCAATGCTTGCCTGGTCACAGGTGTGCGGATGGACGGTGTAGGTGAGGTCGACCACTGCCGTCTGGGCGCTAGGGTCGACGCTCTTGACGGTCAAGACCGGTGGATTCGCGCGCCCTCCGTAGCAAAGGAACGCCGAGCTGCGCTTTGCTTCCAGAAGCTCGCCCGTCCAGGTGCCCACAAAGGAGTTGAGGTTGGAGCCGTACGCACCTTCGTCAACGGTGCAGTCGGTGAGGGTCCAGCCGCTGGCGTCCCATTCAAACGTCGCGGTGAGGGTGCCGCTGTACGAACGAATCCCCTTTTGGGCAGAGATGGCCATCTTGACGGAACTGCCCGCTCCCTGGGCGGTTTCGTTTTGGGTTACAGAGCAGTTGAAACCATTGGCGTAAAGCTCCTGGAGCTTTTGCGCGTGGCCATCTGCGTCTTTGTAGGGATGGCTTGAATCGACCTCCTTCATCATGCTCGATGTGCTCGAGGTGAGAAGGTCGTCTGGGATGGCGGCGATCGGCTCGGTTTCGTAGCCGGTCTGGGTGCAGCTCTCGAACTCCCAGGCGCCGTCTTTGAGGATGAAGACCGAAAGGTACGTGCACGTCGCTTTTGCGAGAGCCCCTTCGTAGGTTGCCGTCACCTTGACGCTGCGGTGAACCGATTTGTTTTCGGTCGAATCCTGCGAGTTGGCGGTTCTCACCGATGTGAGCTTGCATTCGTCGCTGGTTTCCCAGAGCGCTCCGATGGGTACGGAGACAGTCCCGTCGCCGCCGAAGCTCTGCCTAATCTGTTCGTCCGTGAGCTGCGGCCTGGCGCTTGCGGTCGAGACGACTGCCACGATCGCGATAATCGCGACGATCGCCGCGGTTATCGCCAGGACAGTTTTACCTCGGGTCAGCTTTCTATCCTTTGAGCTGGGTATTTTCTTCTTGCCGGGTCCGTCGCTGGGCTCTGGCTTGGGCTTGGCCTCGGACTTTGGCTCGTGCTCTGGCTCGGGCGACGGTTTCGGTTTCGCCGCCAATCCAACTCCACACTCGGGACAGAACTGTGACTGGCTAGGGATCTTCTCGCCGCAGTTTGGACAGAACATTGTGCCTCCAATGGTCGCGGGTGACGGACAGGTGCCATCACGATTGGCCAGTTGGCGGCCTCGCACAAGGCGCATGTAATGAATAACGGGCATTTTGCCACTTTTGCTGCCCGGTGCCGCGCCGTGCTGTGCGGCAGTGATTTTTACACCAGAGCTTTCAGTTGTTACACAGGGGGTCGCGTGGCCGTCGCGCTGTGCCAAATTCGAACGTATTGCAATTTGGCACGAGGAGGTCCCATGTTCTGTACAACTGCGGCGAGAAAATCGACGAGACCAAGCGGTTTTGCCCGCACTGCGGCCAGCCAATCGGCGATGCCCCCGTGCCTCCCAAGTCGGAACCAGCTCCAGCTTCGGACAGCCCCGTGCCTCCCAAGCCAGCGCCGGATTCAGCGCCAAGTCCGGCGCCGACCCCCGCTCCAACCCGCAAACCCCACTACGGCTTGATGGCCCTGGACGCCGCGATAGCTTTCTGCGCGCTGTGCATGCCCATCGTGACCGCGAGCTTCTTGTCCTTCTCGCTTACGCTGCCCGATCTTGCGCAGGGAAGCAGCAAGCTTGCCTCACTTTCGAGCCTTGTGGGGTCTAGCAGCAGCGACGTCACCATGTTCAAAGGCGCGAGCACGTTCGCGATGATTTTGATCTTGGCCGTGGTGGTTTCGTCCGCGGTCGACATTTATCAGGATTACAAGGGCGGCGGCGTTGCGTACAGCGGTTTTGTGGGTTTTGGCGTCGCTGTGATTGGTTTCATCTTTGTTGCCACCGCAGGTAAGGAAATCGCCTCGTCTCTCTCTGGTTTTGGCGTCAGCTCGGTCTCGAAAAGCGTCATTTCCTGCGGCTTGGGTGTTTGGGCAACGGGCATCGTCTCGATCGTCTCGGTTGTCATGCACGCGCGCCGTCGTTGCTAGCCAAGAGGAGGGGAAGCTTCATGTTTTGCCCTAATTGCGGAGAGCCGGTTAACGACGACGCGAAGTTCTGCCCATCCTGCGGCGCCGGGCTTGCGGGGTCGCAGTCGTCCGCTGCCGCGCCCGCGCCCGGTCCAGTCTTCCAGCAATCTATTGACGACGCCAAGGCCCGTCTCGCCGGGGCAGCCAACTCTGTGGCGGACATCAAGATCGGCGATGTCCCTGCGGTACTGGCCGAGCAGGCCGGCAAGTTCAAAGAGAAAGTCGCGCCCGAGCTGGCTGAGCAAGCCAAGAAGCTCAGGGACGGCGCCCCTGCTTCGGCGGCGGGCGTCTCTGCCGTTCTCTACGAGGCCATCAAAGCCAAGAGCGCCCAGATGGCCCACGCCGCCCCGGTCGACAAGCCCCTCTACCAACCGGCCCCGGGAAAAGAGGCCACGGCCGAGAAGACCTTCATCATTGGCCGTGTGTACCAGGGGCTCTGCGTTGCCTTGGTGGCCTTTATCGTTGCGGTTGCGCTCATTGTGATCACTGACCCCAATTTTAGTAAGGGCGTTTCTTCTGTAAGCCAGGCGTACGACTACGCGAACACCTTGGATAGCGCCCTTGGCACTTCGTATAAAAGCCAGCTAAATAAATCAATGGGACAGGCAGTCTTCATACTGTTGATCGAGGCTGCTATTGCTGGGTTTTCGATTTGGGTGCTCTACAACGGCGCAAAGAAGAACTTTGCAGGTGAGCGTTGTGGCTGCATGCTCATGTGGTTTTTTGCCCTCTATTCGGGGCTGGGACTGGCGGTGTTCATCTTTGCGGGTTTAGCCCTGGGCACATCTCGTTCGAACACCGTGACCAGCACTTTAGAAGTTCCGTTTGAGCTGATCGTCCTTGCCTTTGCGGCAGTCTTTATCGTCTCGGTGGGGGTCATCTGGTATCGCCGACGCGTCTATGCCGAGGTCGGCTACTGATCAAGGAGGTTGCCATGTTTTGTCCTCAATGCGGGGCCGACAACAGCGATTCGGCCGCGTTTTGTCATGAGTGCGGGGTCAAGCTCGCGGAGTGCGAAGGCGGCGAGAAGACCGTGGCGGGTGCGGCGTCGGGGCCGGACTCACAGCCAGGGCCGGGGCCGCAGCCAGAGCCAGGGTCGCAGCCCCTTAAGCCCAAGCGGCACCGTCGCCTGCGGGCCGTTGCGATCGGCGCCGGCGTTGTGGTTGCCCTTCTCGTCGTTGTGATGGTGGCCTCTGGTTCGGGCTCGTCCGGGGGTTCTCGCAAGCAGGGGACGACGAGCTCGGCGACGACCCACGGAAATGCCGAGGTTAAGAAGACCGAGGAGGCCGTCATTACTCTGAGCGAGGTCGAAAACGAGAAGCTTCGCGCGTACTTCTCGGCCAACGTTGACACCGATGGCAGCGGCATCATTTCTGCCGAGGAGGCCGAGAAGGTCGCGGGACTGGAAATCGCCGGTCTCGACATCGACGATTACGGTTTTCTCGCCAAGTTCCCCAACGTTACAAGCATCAATTGTCAAAGCAATCCCGCCGCGGCCCTTGATGTGAGCGCCTGCAAGAACCTGACGACCCTCAATTGCGCGGGCGGCCAGCTGACCAGCCTTAACATCGCCGGATGCGCGGCCCTAGAGGCCCTTGACTGCAGCGGCAACCCGCTTACCAGCATGGATTTCACCGGCTGCGCCAAGCTTGCGCGCGTTGTGATGGGCTCCGGCATCGATTTTGGCTCGGCAGGTAGCGTTGACGACGCTTCGCGGGAGGGTCTCTCTGCCCTGGCCCTTGAGTACGTCTATTTTGCCGACGGCACGGGCGGCGGCAACGCCGTGGGCGCCGTGGGATCGGTGGGGGTCGGCAACGCCGATTTAAATGTGAGGCTTGTCCAGGCCGCGCTGAGCCCTGGGGAACTCGGTCTTGGCTGGTATGACGCCAACGGCGAGTACAAAGGCGAGCTCGAGGCAGCTAACGGAGCTCTGGATGTCTCGCAGCATTCGATCAGCTCGGCCGATTTGCAAAGGGTACTTCGCTCGTTTTACGGCTCTGACGTTGACCTGGACGCTATGGCGTCTAGCTCGTCTTCACTGCTCAACCGCTCGGGAGATACCTGGACCTGGTCCGGTTTGGCCGCTCCGGTGGGCACGGGTATCTACACCAACAACTTCCGCATGTCCGGCAACATGATCCGCTATGACATCGGCGTGAGGCAGCAGGACAACAACCTCAACGACGACACGAATGGCAGCTATTACACGGTGACCGCTGTGCTCGACCCAAGCAGCATTTTTGGCTATCACCTGGTGCGCATCGACGAGATGAGCGGAGACGCCGCCTCGGAGTTCCCCTGGCTCGCAGCCGCCCAGGTCCAGAGCGCCCAGGCGTTTGATTTTACGGGTAGCTGGCACATCGTGGAGTGGAATCTCACGGTCGTAATCCAGGCGGACGGGGTGGCCGGTACTATTACCTCGGACGGGTCGACTTCCACGGGCACCTGGGAACGCGATGAAAACGATCCCGATATGATCAACTTGGCAATTTACAAGGACGACGGAGATGCCATTTCCATCAACATGATGGGAGAGGAATTCGATGACCAGGTGCGGGTATACGGAAGAGCCACGTCTGTGGAGTCGATGGGGCAGAGCCTGAGCCTTGGCGCGGCCACCGCAAAGAAGATTAACGAGTAAAGGACGGTATTGCCATGTCTAAATTGGACGAGAAGCGCGCGGAGCTTGAAGCCTTAAAGGCTGAGGAGGCCAAGGCCGCGCATGAGCGCGACGAGCTTGAGAGCCGCCTGTTGGCCCTTGGCGAGAAAATTGCCGATGTAGAGGCCCAGGTCGCCGAGCTTGAAGCCGCGGCCGAGGAAGGCGAGGCACCTGGGGACGACCCGACTTCGAGGCCGTGCCCCAAGTGCGCCACGTTGATTCTCGCCGGGCATAAGTTCTGCATGGGGTGCGGCGCGCCGGTTGCGAGCCTGGTGTTCCCCGAGGCCCGCGTTTGCCCTGGGTGCGGCGCTGCGGTCGACGACGGGTACAAGTTCTGTCCCGAGTGCGGCAAGTCGCTCTCGTAGCATCGCGGCTTTTGGATTTGGGACTTGTCGGAAAATCTCGCGCCTCATTCTTTAGCTTTGGGGGCTTGTCGGAACAAATTCCTTCCGACAAGCCCCCAAACATTCAATCTTTGTTCCGCCAACCCTCAGAACGTAAAGAAAAGGCCTTCTCAGCTTCCGACAACCCTGGTTTTTGAAAGGCGGACGCCGCCGGGCCCATCGCGTTGCGATACCCTACGGAGAAAACCCAACCTGGGAAGGAACCCGTATGACCACTTGGTTTACCTCCGACACGCACTTTGGGCACGCCAACGCGATCGGCTTCACGGACCGCCCGTTTGGCGACGTCGACGCCATGACCGAGGGTCTTCTCGCCGCCATCAACGACCGCGTGACCGCGACGGACCACCTTTACATCCTGGGCGACTTCTCGTTCAAGCTCAACCTGGCACAGGCCCGTGCGATGCGTGAGCGCATCAATTGTCAAAACGTTCATCTGGTCCCCGGCAACCACGATCGCGATTGGAGCAACGTAAACGAGCCTCTAACCAGGGGCGTATTTATTGTTGAGCCGCCCATTAAGGTCATCAAGGAGCGGCGTCGCAAGATCGTCATGTCGCATTATCCCATGATGGACTGGCAGGGCCTGAGCCATGCCGCGATCCATCTGCACGGTCACATCCACGCGCCCGCCGCCTACAACGAGCGTAATCGATCGCTTCGGCTGCTGCGCTATGACGTGGGCGTTGACGCCAACGGCTACGTGCCCGTCTCGATGGATCAGGTCTTCGCGTTCTTCGACGGGATCGAGCCGCGCCTGCGCATGGATTGGACCCAGTGGGCGGTCCTGGCCGAGGATGCCTAGGGCGAGACGACCGGCAACTAGGCCCTAGTCCACCAACCGGCGCAACAGCGCGGCGTAGGCGTCGGAGTCGGCGGTGATGCGGCCGCAGTGGCCGTAACCAGGCCAAACCTTAAGACGCGCACCGGGGCAAACCTTGCCCAAGCGCCGCTTACAGCCCTTGAGGTAGGCGTCCTTCTCGCCGTAGGCAAAGGTGCAGCGTGCTTGGACGTCGGCGGACAGCTGGGGAAGTTCGACGTGCAGCACGCTGCGGACGATGTTCCGGATGCTCTCCTCGTTCATCGCGATGAATCGCTGCGCCATCAAAGGCCCTGCCACATCACCGTAAAGGCCACTCATCCGACGGGCGCAAAGCGCGGGATCGGCCACGGCCTGGCGGTGCTTGTGGATAAACACCCACGTCAACGCCCTGCAAAACAGCGGCACCCGGCCCGAGAAACTCGGCCCCTCAAAGAACAGCTGGTCAAACGTGATGTCCGGGTAGGCGAGAAGCTCCAGCAGGGTCGCCGCGCCAAGCGAGGCCCCGTATCCCAGCTGCAGGTGCGTGATGCCATGCGCCACCAGCCAATCATGGATGGCCCACGCCTCATCAGCCGCCGAGACAAACGTCGCCGCCGCATCGTCCCCGTGGGCCGACAAGTCCGGCACCAGACAGCGCGCGTCGTTACCCCAGCGGCTGGTGATGTTGACCTGGATACCGTTTGCCCCGGCCAACATGGGGTGGATGAGCAGCGCGGTCTTCTCCGCACTCTGGTTTGTCTCGTGCATCAACATGGCAGGTTCCTTCGCGTCCGTCGGAGTGGAGCAGTAGAGTTACCCAAGTCTAACATGTAAGTAATCGCCTAAACATGTCGCAAGAACACATCATTTACCACGAAAACGTGTCGCAAGCTATTGTCTAAAATGCGTGAAACATGTCGCAAGGATTAGCAAATAGATGCTAAAATATGTCGCAGCAAGCCTTTTAACTGCAGTGATGCGCAAGGGAGTACACTGTGGCAATTCAACGTAAGCTATTCCAGCAGCTTAAGGACTGGAAAAATCGCGCGGGGCACAAAGCTCTTCTCCTCGATGGGGCCAGGCAGGTTGGCAAGACCTTTGCCGTTCGACAGTTTGCCGCCGAGAACTACGAAGTGTTTCTCGAGATCAACTTCGTCAAGACGCCCGGTGCCAAGGCCATCTTTGAGGGCGATTTGGACGCCGCCACGATTATTATGGGCCTCACTGCATACTCCGGAACAACGCTAGTTCCTGGAAAAACGCTGATTTTCCTTGATGAGATTCAAGAGTGTCCCCGTGCCCGCACAGCAATTAAGTTCCTGGTCGACGACGGTAGGTTCGACTACGTGGAGTCTGGCTCCCTTTTGGTTGTGACGTACCAGCACGTCGACTCGCTTCCGGTGGGGTATGAGGAAGAGCTGCGCGTCTATCCGCTTACGTTTGCAGAGTTCGCGGTGGCCGCAGGCATCCAGCCCGAGGTGCTGGAAGAAGCGCGCCGCGCCTGCGGGGCCGCGACGCAGGTCATCCCCGCCATCAACGACCGCCTTCTTAAGGCTTTTCGCATCTACATGGCGGTCGGAGGCATGCCGGCTGCTGTTCAAGAATTCGTAGACACGGGCGACCTTGCCCGCGTGCTTGAGGTCCAGCGGGGAATCTTGGCGCTTTATCGCCAGGATGTGGCTAAGTACGCGCCCAATAAAGCGCACGTCAACGCCATATTTGATTCGATTCCTTCTCAGCTTGACAAGAAGAACCGCCGCTTTAAGCTCACGGACCTTGCAAGGACCGCGCGCATGGAGCGTTACGAGAGCGACTTCATGTGGTTGGCCGATGCGGGCGTTGCCCTGCCGTGCTATAACGTGAGCGCTCCCGTTGTGCCTCTCCAGGTCAATATGCAGCATAACTTGTTTAAGCTTTTCCTGTGCGACTGCGGCCTTTTGAGCGCAGCCTCGGTAGGGACGGTGCAGTTCGATATTATTCAAGGCGATATATCGGTTAACCAGGGGTCTTTTCTCGAGAATGTGGCCGCTCAGGAGCTTCTAGCCAACGGCTTCGACCTTTCTTACTACGATAAATCTAAGATTGGCGAGGTCGACTTCGTGTTGCAGCGCGGCTCGGCAGCCTTGCCCATTGAGGCCAAGTCGGGGGCGGACTTCAAGGTTCACCGCGCACTGGACAACTTGATGGACGTTGAGGAATGGGGTCTCGACCAGGCAATTGTCCTGTGCAACGGAAACGTCGAGAAGGAGGGCCACGTGACGTACCTTCCCTGGTACGCCGTTTCGTTCATCGAGCAGGAAAAGCTGCCAAAGTCGTTTGTTGTCAAGGTGTAAGCCCCAGTCGTCCACCCGCGGGTTTCTCGCCTGTATCAACTAAAAAACGCACAGGTAAAGCGCGTGTGGCGCTGGGTTAATTCTGGCCCGGCGCGCCCTTCTCGCCGCCGATTGCGGGCCTAAAACAGACCCAAGCCGCATCCGCGACGGACGCCTTTGAGAGGAGCACCAGATGTACGAGGACATTATCACCGTCTCGACCGTAACCCTAAGGCCTATGTGGGGCAAAAAGGAGCAGAACCTCAACCGCATCCTGGGCTACATGAAGGCAGCCAAGAAGAAAGGCTCTGACCTGGTCGTTTTCCCCGAGATGGCCCTCACTGCCTACGACGATGAGGCCGACGTCCCTGTCCCTCAAAAGATGCAGCACAAGCTGGCCGAGACCGTCCCGGGTCCTTCGACCGACGCCGTTGCCGCCTTGGCCAAGGAGCTGGGTCTCTACGTGGTCATGGGCATGCCGATCAAGGACAGCAACGACCCCTCCGTGGTCTACAACGGCTTGGCCATCTTCACGCCCGAGGGCCTGGCCGGCGACTATCACAAGATGCACCTGCCCGCCCCCGAGCCCAACTGGGCCACCCGCGGCGACAAGCCGTTTATCCTGGACACTCCCTGGGGTCCCATCGGCTGCGCCATCTGCTACGACACCTACTGCTTCCCCGAGCTCATGGACTACTACGTGGCCAAGGGCTGCCGCCTGTACATCAACTCGACCGCGCTGGCGCACTGCCACGGCAAGTGCCTGGGCGACGACACCTTGCGCGCCCAGTGCATCCGCGAGGGCATCTTCATCGTGTCTTCTAACCTGGGCGGACTTGATAAGGACAACTACTTCTGGGGCGGCAGCTCGATCCTGGGCCCCTCGGCCAAGACCTGGGAGCCGCATTACTACGCCGGCATGCCCTTCACCGCCGAGGGCGCCGACGAAGAGGCCATGTACACCGCCACAATCGACCTTTCGCTGGCCACGCGCTTCCTCTACAAGCACAACCCCGCCGTCAACGGCACAGATTGGCGCCCCGAGAAGTACGTCGCCATGTTCGAGGACGTCCTGGGCGACGAGAACTACGGGAAGTAAGGACAGCCGCAGCTGGTTGAAGCGGTCCAAAAATCAAAAACGCGACAAATGTGCCAACGAAATCGAAGCGGGCGAGTAGCCGAGAATTTCGCGCTCGCGCGACCTGCGGTTTTGTTGGCAAGAAGGGCCCGGCTACTTGGCCGGGCCCGTTTTGTTGGCCGACTTGTCACGTTTTTGGTTTCGAGAGGGCCGACGGCCACTGCGCCGCGCTCGAACGGTCGCCTCGCGCCTACACAGACTCGATGAAACGCCGCGCCATGAGCTGTGCGGCGCCCAGGGGCACGCCGTGGTTGGGGTGCTTGGCCCGCAGAATGCAGGGCTCGCCGGTGGGGAAGGGGTCGATGGCCCGCTCGGCCTCGACGATGCGGTCGAACCACGGCTCCAAATACGACGCCATCTCGCCGCCCAGCGCCACGTCGACGCCCAGCATGGTGTGGATCGCCTGGATGCCACGTGCCAGGTGGCCGATGTAGTCGTCCAGGGCAGCCAGCGCATCGGCATCTCCGGCGCCGGCCGCCGAGAAGAACTCGTCTAGCGTGCAGCCGCGCTCCTCGGACAAAACGTTGCTCGAGCAGTAGGCCTCCAAGCAGCCCGCCCGCCCGCAGGCGCACTTCTTGCCGCCGGGCACGATGCACAGGTGGCCAAACTCGCCGCAGGTACCGCGCGGTCCCTCGAAGGGCCGGCCGTCGATCACCATACCGCCGCCCACGCCGCGCTCAAGCGAAAGATACGCCAAGCTCTCGCCCTGCGTGCGGGGGAAGATCTGGCTGTACGCGCCGCAGTTGGCGTCGTTGAAAACCTGCGCGTCAAGCCCCAGGCCCTCGCACAGCTCGCTCGCAAACAGCGCCTCGCCCTCAAGCCGCAGCACCGACGTGTTAAGCAGCCGCCCGCTCGTCGGGTCCACGGCAGACGGCACGGCGATGCCCGCACCCACCGCGCGCAGCCCTTGGCGCCCCATCTGGGTTTCGAGCGTCGACACGGCTGCAACCACGCTCTCTACCAG
>CAVDXJ010000012.1:0-12442 GCA_963612765.1 Oscillospiraceae bacterium | reverse complement strand
GCCATCATGGAGAACTACCAGAACGCCGACGGCACCATCACCGTGCCCGAGGCCCTGCGCCCCTACATGGGTGGCATCGAGGTCATCAAGCCCGAGGCCTAAGGTAAGGCGGCGGCGAGAAGGTCTTCTCGCCTGGTTTTGAATTACGGCGCCGGCACGCATCGCGCGTGTCGGCGCTTTTTTGTGGCGTGCCGGTTACGAACGGGGCCGTGCGCGTGGGTATTTTGGCTTTAGGACATCTGTCTGGCTGCTCGCTTTGTATAATTTCTTCAAATGAAGTGCTTGAGCGAGACATACTCAAGACCTGGAATTTGCCCAGGTCACATACTGCGTTGCGTGATTTTGGCTGCAATGTTGGCTCTTTATGGCTGCGACTCCGCCGCCTCATCTGCAACCAGCGTCGTCCAAAGCGCGTTGACCAAGGAGTCCACGAGCGGTGCCGCCTTTACCGTGGCAACAACCCTGCCCTATGCCTCAGATTTTGACGAAGCTGCAGCTACGGGCGACAACGGTGCCCTGATCGATGTCAGCCACGCGGCTCAGGGCTACGTCGCTGCTGCTGCTACCAGCGAGAGCCGCCTTAAGATCCAGGTGAGTCTGGGCGAGGCCAGCTACAACCTGGACATGCCCGCCGACGGCACCCCCGCGGCCGTTCCCCTTACCTTGGGCAATGGCTCCTACCTGGTGCGCGTTATGCAGAACACCACCGGCTCGAGCTACGTCGAGCTTGCCCGCGCGACGGTGGATGCCCAGCTAGAGAGCGAGTTTGCCCCCTACCTGCGTCCTAACATCATCTGCAACTACACCGAAAGCAGCGCCTGCGTGACCAAGGCCCGCGAGCTTGTCGCCAATGCCCAGACCCAAGGCGACGCCCTCGCCGCCATCTGCGACTGGATCTGCGACAACATTACTTACGACGACGAGAAGGCCGCCCAGCTCAAGGACTCGTCGGGCTACATTCCCGACCCCGACCAAACCTTGGCCGCAGGCTCCGGCATCTGCTTCGACTACGCCAGCCTGGGCGCCGCGATGCTGCGCAGCCAGGGCATTCCGGCCCAGATCGTGACCGGCGACGTCTCGCCCGACAACATCTCGCACGCGTGGCTCATGGTCTATATCGACGGAACCTGGACCTCTGCGGCCTTCGATGTCCAGCAAAATACCTGGTCACGAGTGGATTTGACTTTCGCGGCAAGCGGGGGAGGAGTCAATGTGGGCGACGGTAAGACTTACACCACACGACATTTGTATTAAATACGTCAACATTAATTCCCCGGGGAGTTCTTCTCGGCAAGTTATGCGTGTTAAAGTCATGGCAAAATGTGTAAACAGGCCGCCAACTTAGAATCTGGAGCTCTTATGGCAGACAAGCTACTTGAAGGCAGCGCGATCAGCGCCTTTTGCGGAAGCGTCGCGACCATGCTCTCGGCCGGAGTCCAGATCGACGAGGCCGTCCACATGCTGTCCGAGAACCGCGAGCAGTCCCACTTCAAGGATGTCTGCGACAAGACATACTCCCAGCTTGTGCAGGGTGTTGGCCTGGCAGACGCCATGGAATCCACCGGCGCCTTCCCGCCCTACGCCGTGAGCATGGTCCGCGTGGGCGAGGCCTCTGGCCGCACCGACCGCGTCCTTCGCAGCCTCGACCGCTACTACGGCAGCGAGAGCCGCCTGTTTGCCAAGCTGCAAAGCGCCGTGGGCTACCCGGCTGCGCTCCTGTGCGTCATGAGTGTCGTTCTGGCCTTTACCGTCGCGGTCATCCTGCCGATCTTCTCGGATGTGTATAAGGACATCGCGGGGTCTTTGACCTCGGGTTCGTTTGGCTCGGTGGGCGCGTCGATGGTCATCGGCTGGATCGCGCTGGCCGTTGTCTTGATCGCCACCGTCGCCGTTTTGGTCATGGCCGCCCAGTCCAAGTCCGAGGCCGGCCGCATCAAACTCGTGAAGTTTCTTGAGGGTTATCCGGCAACCAAGACAGCCATGTACCAGCTAGCCCTCTCGCGCTTTACCAGCGCGCTTGCCGCCTACATTGCCTCGGGCGTCCACGATGCGCAAGCCATGGAGGAAGCCGAGAAGACCGTCGACCACGACGAGCTTCGCCAGAAGATCGAGGCCGCCCGCGCGTCCATGACCAGCATCGACAACCCGCGCAGCCTGGGCCAAGCCATTGCCGAGAACGGCATCTTCGAGCCCGTTTATGCCCGCATGCTGGTCGTGGGCACCCGCTCCGGCTCGACCGACGACGTGCTGGGCCGCCTCTCCGACGTCTTTTTCGAGGACGCCACGATGCAGATCGACTCGGTCATCGACACTATCGAGCCTGCCCTGGCCGTCTTTCTTACCCTGGCCGTGAGCGCCACGCTGATCGCCGTGATGATGCCCCTCGTGGGCATCATGAGCTCCATCGGTTAGCGGCGAGAAGGGCAGGCCAATATCGATGTTTCACGAGCTCACCTATAAAGAAGAGGGCCGACGCAAGAAGCGGCGCTGGGTCATCGTGGCCGTGGTGCTGGTCGTGGCCGTGGTCGTAGCTGCCGTGGCGGGGGTCGCTCACCGCAACGCGCGCGTCCAGGGCGCGGCGGCGCTTCGCGAGTCGATTCTCTCGGCGGCAAAGCAGTGCGCGTCGATCGAGGGCGCGTACCCCAGCTCGCTGTCCCACCTGGAGGAAAGCTACGGGCTGACCATCAACCACGACGACTACATCATCACTTACGAGTGGTTTGCCGATAACGTCGTCCCCAGTGTGGTGGTGGCGCCGCGATGAACAGCGTAAACACTCACAAAATCGACCGCGCCGAGGCCCTGACCAGCATCGCCCGCATTTCTCTGCGCGAGGAGAAGACCGGGCGGGCCGCCAGGTTCTTCTCGCCGTTGTTTTTGGCTGTGCTGTTTGTGTTGCTGCTGGTGGCCTTGGTCACCGGCGTCAACGTGTACAGCCGCGTGGCCGCAGCTCAGCGGGCCAACAATCA
Organism: Oscillospiraceae bacterium; assembly: GCA_963612765.1. Classification (GTDB taxonomy): domain Bacteria; phylum Actinomycetota; class Coriobacteriia; order Coriobacteriales; family Atopobiaceae; genus Paratractidigestivibacter. The sequence goes on along the minus strand of CAVDXJ010000012.1, from coordinate 9,473 downwards.
GGCGCGCGAAGGCATGGAGCTGATCGTCAACTCGATTCGTGCCAACGACGCCACGGGCAGCGTTGCCGTGGGGCAGGGACCCGAGGGCCGCTCGCTGGTGGTCGTGCAGAACCTCGACAGCGGAACCTATGAGATTCGCACCTATCTGTACCAGGGCAAAATCCTGCAGGAGTACGCGCTTGCCGGCGCGGCTTACACGCCCTCCGCGGCGACCGAGTTGGCCGAGTCGAGCACCTTCACCTTTGGTGTGTCGCATGGGTTGTTTAGCATCACAACCGATAGCGGTACCTGCGAGGTCGCGCTGCGCAACCTACAGGGAGGTGACCTGTAATGGCTGGCGAGAAGAACCCGGGTGCCTTTGGGGCCGATGAGATCGAGATGGCCGCCGGGGCCGCTGCGCGCCGCGGGGGTCCGGGTCGCTCGTGGACCGGCCTGGCCTTTGTGGTCGAGGCCCTGACCCTGCTGTTTGCCATTGCGGTCTCGATGGCGGTGTTTACCTCGCTGTATGCCAAGGCCGGCAAAATGGCGGCCCGCTCCGAGAACCTGACGACCGCCATCCAGATGGCCCAGTCGGCAGCCGAGGAGTTCTCCAACGACCCGGCCGCCGTGGCTGCTGGCACCTCGGTTGGACTGGGTTATGCCGCCGGCGAGAAGGACACCGACGAGCTGGCCGTGACCTGTACCGTTGACGCACAGGCCACCGACGCGGGCACTTTGTACCGGGCGCACATTGCGGTCGTCGAGACCGGGGACGGCGGGGACGAGGCCGCCAGTGCACCCGCCGAGCTCTTCTCGCTGGATGCTTCTCGTTACGTAAGCGGGGTGAAGTAACATGGCCAAGAAACCCGCAGGTAACGTGCGCATTGGTATCGTGAGCTTCATCACGCTGCTGGCCATTTTGTTGATGAGCGTCCTGGCCGTCCTGTGCGTGGTGACCGCCCGCGCGACTTGGGCCACGACCCAGAAGCAGGGCGTCTCGGTGAGCGAGACCTACCAGATTGATGCCGTTGGCCAGGCGATTCTTTCCCAGGTCGACGCCCAGGCCGCCCAGGTTAAGGCCCAGGGCGGCACGGCATCCCAGGTCGCGGCGTATGTCAAGACCCGCGCCGCCCAGATTCAGACGGCGGCGCTGTCCCAGGTCGACGCGACCGATGCCGGCTTGGACGTGGCTCTGTCCATCGATGGCGCCAACGTCGAGTTCACCGTACTGGCGGCCAACGGCCGCAAGCTCGAGGCTTCGGTAATCATCACCGATGCCCTGACCTGCGACATTGCTCAATGGAAGATGTCAACCACGCAGGCCGAGGCCCAGACAAACCTGTGGTCCGGCTCGTCCGTCTCAACGTCGACTACCAGCGCGAACTAGCAAACCAGAAGGGAAATCTTATGGAACTCAAGGATTTGCTCGGCCAAATGATCGAGGCCCAGGCCTCCGACGTCTTCTTCATCGCCGGTTTGCCGCTCACCTATCAGTCCAGCGGTGTTCAGGTGCGCGTGGGCGAGGCGCCTCTCAAGCCCGCCGACACCGAGGCTATGGTCCGCGCGATTTATGCTGTGGCCGGCCGCGACTTCGCCTATTTCCAGACAAAAGAGAACCATGACGAGGATTTCTCGTTCGCGCTGTCCGGAGTCGGCCGCTTTAGGGCCAACATCTTTCGCCAACGCGGGTCGTACGGCGCGGTCGTGCGTGTCATCCCGTTTGGCCTGCCCGACCCGGTTGAGAAGAACATTCCCGAGAGCGTCCTGCGTCTAGCCGGCGTGTCAAAGGGAATGGTGCTGGTCACGGGCCCGGCGGGTTCGGGCAAGTCGACCACGCTGGCCTGCATCATCGACCGCATGAACCACGAGCGCAGCGGCCACATCATCACGATGGAAGACCCGATCGAGTACGTGCACAAGCACGGCACCTGCATCGTTACGCAGCGCGAGATCCCCACCGATGTGGCCACGTATGCAGAGGCCCTGCGCTCGGCCATGCGCGAGAGCCCCAACGTCATTATGCTGGGCGAGATGCGCGACGCCGAGACGATGGGCGCGGCCGTGACCGCGGCCGAGATGGCGCAGCTGGTCCTCTCGACGCTGCACACCACCAGCGCAGCCGACACGGTCGAGCGCATCGTCGACGCCTTCCCGGCGACGCAGCAGCGCCAGGTCCGCATCCAGCTTTCGCTGGTTCTGCAGGCGACCGTTGCCCAGCAGCTTGTGCCCACCGTCGACGGTGGCACCGTGCCGGTGTTCGAGATCATGACGATGAACACGGCTATTCGCAACCTGATCCGCGAGGAGAAGACCTATCAGATCGACTCGGTCATCGCGGCGGGCGGCAAGAGCGGCATGCAGACCATGGACCAGGCGCTTTTCTCCGTTGCTAAATCTGGCAAGGTCGCCAAGGAGACCGCGCTGCAGTACGCCAACTACCCCGAGGCGCTGGAGAGGCGCTTCGCTTCCGAGGGGATATAGGGTTTAGCGGAGATTCGCGGAGAACCGCGGGGACCCGATGGGTTAAACAGTCTCGACCAGGTGCCCGGGCCGCCAAAATCGGCGCCCGGGCACCTTTTTGCGCGTCGCGAAGGTCCGTCCCGTTGGCAATCTTGACTTTTGCACGACCCAATCGGCATTTGCTGAGTAGCCGCTAAAACGCACGCCTCATCTAGCTGCGCAAACGTAAATGGCTGTTGCCCGGCTACTTGCCAATCCGCCATCGGGTCGTGCAAAAACTTCGCTTGGGTCTCATCGTTCGAACATCCGTTGAATTCCGGTGTCGCTCGAGATGTCTTCAAGTATGTCGATAACGGCATCTGCCTGGTAAAACTCGCCGCGTCGACGGTTGCTCAGCGGCCGCAAGATACCGTAGTCGCAGGCCCGCGCGATTAGGCTAGTCGCCGCTCTGGTGGTGATCGCAAGACCCTCCGCAACATACGCCGAGTTAACAACCGGCTGTTCGGCCAGCAATTGCGGCAGGTGGCGGATGCTCGACCCGGCTCTTTCGGTGATAAGGTCGTTCCAGGTGTCCATGATGTCGTCAAGCCGACCTGCGGTTCTTGAGCCGATCGCCAACGCAAGCTCAAGTGCGTTTACAAGCTCTTCGACTACGGCCACCGGGTTGCCCTTCTGGTATTCGTCGAGGGACATCATATAGCTGCCGACATCGTGCAAAAGTCCAGCCGAGACAGGCAGCGCTATTTGTCTTAACACTCCCTCATCCTTTAATATTTTATGTAATAACGTACGTCCGGTCCTGCCGTTTCCGTCGATAAACGGGTGGATTGTCTCCAGTTGGGCATGCACGATGGCGGCTTTTGCCACGGCGCCGATATCTTCTCGGCGAGAAAAAGCAATCAAGTCGTCGAGAAGGCCTGGAACGCGGTTGTTCGCCGGCGGCACATACAGCGCTCCGTGCGGGCTATACGCGTTGCCTCCGATCCAAACCTGCTGGTCGCGCAGCTGTCCGCCAAAAGTTTGGCCCCCTCGGTTGATGAGGGTGCGGTGGATTTCCAAGATGCTGTCGACGCTCAGGGGGCCGTTGATTGCCAGGGCGGAACGCATGGCCTCAAGGTTTCCCATTATGAGCAGGGCATTTTGCGGGCCGTTTCCGCTCACCTGCGCTAACGCGACGTTTCGTACGCTGGAGGTCAGGTTCTCGATTTGGGAGCTGGCAGCAGATTCGCTGCGCAACAAAAGAGCAGGTAAGTTGTATCCGCGCTGAGCCTGGAGCGCGTCGAAGCGCGACAAGTCGCTGACAAGGACCTCGATGCGCGAGGACAGTTCGATGGGTAGGTTAAGCTCCAAGTCGGAGATATTCAGGGGAACCGCGGCCTGGTAGGTCGAACCGATCTTGCGCCGCGCGCTTTTGGGGATGAACTCGAGGTCGTCAGAATCCAGGCGCCAGGGAAGGGCCTCGGTAGTGATTGCAGGCCATTGGGTGTCCATGAGCGCCTCCGAGCGCCGTTCGCTTGCGTTGAGGGTATTCTAACGGAAGCAAATCATATTTCGCTTCCGTTATTTCAAATTTGCGGAAGCGAATTCAATCATTAGGGCGATGCTGCGGCGACATCGAATCAATTCTCTAAGCGTGTTGGCGGCGCTTTGCCTGCAGGCGGTGGGTGCGGAGTGATTTTAGCCGTCTGACCTGCGCGTTAAGGTGTATGACAAGCACTGAAATTGTTGTGTGCCCCCTTGTCAATAGGGTAAAATTCGACATAAGTATCTTTACTGGGCGAGTAGTCTAGATTTTGCCTGGTAAAGGCACCTGTTGATTAATCGCTGGCCGATTGCGGGTCTTCTCGCAATGGACTATGGGGTGGGGCACATGAGCGTTAAGAACAATGCAAGTAAAAAGCACCGTGCTGCGGGGCATCCGCTGAGCCACAAGGTCGCCTCTGTCGCGGCGTCGGCGCTGCTGGTTTGGTCCATGTGGCCCACCGGCGCCTTGGCCGAGGTTCAAAAAGAGCTGACTGCCGCCCAAGAGGAGGCCATCGAGCAGCCGGCACAGGTCGAAGACGACGCCGAGGACGTCGCAGTGGGGGCTGACGTCGAGAAGACCGCCGAGGCCGACATCGCCCTCGAGTTTATCTCCTCGACCATCACCTATGCCGGCCAGGTCATCGCAGCGCCCACGAGCAAGGTCACGGTTCCCACCACCGATGACTTCAAGTTCACCGCCGCTGCCAACACCGGTTTCGAACTTGCCGAGGTCAGCATTTCGATTGACGGCTCTGACCGCAAGGAACTTGACCCCGATGCCAATGGCACCTACACCATCTCTGCTGCAGACATTGCCCAGGGCGTGACCCTCTGCGTTGAATCCGAGAAGCCCGCCGACGCAGCAACCGATCAAGTCATGGCCGCCGATGTCGTTGATGAGAATACCCAGATCGCGTCCGTCTCGGATGCCGGTACGATTAGCGGGCCCACTTCTGTGGCGCAGCGCAACACCATAACAATTACCTACAACGGAGATATGACCATCGACAACTGGTACGGAGGCGATGGTCTGTTTAGCGGTTGGGAGGTTTCTTCCGACAAGAAGAGCCTAACGCTGACTGCAACAAGTAATTGGGCCTTCAACGGCTCGTCCAAGACGACCACGATTTACCTTGGCTATATCGACAACGCTGGTGCCTGGCACACGGGCACCGACGGAATTCCGTACCAGGTCACTGTTAAGAAGCGCACGTTTACCGTAGTCCAGCCCGAGGTTAAGGCAGTGGGCGAGGATTGCTTCTGGCTCCCCCAAATTAAAGATGACGAGACGGGCGAGATCATCAACTTGACTGAGGCCCCCTCTGGGTCTTTCTGCGCCTTTGAGTATTATTACAACGGCCAGCTTCTTGAAGGCCAAAATCAGTACTGGCACAACGCCGACCTCTTTAAGCAGGCTGGGTCGTACAAGGTCGTAATCAAGCCGAACTCCGGCTGGATTTATGATTTCGGCGACCAGTCTCAGATTGAAATTGTGATCCCGACTGAGGATAGTGAGGACAACGCGTTCGACGGCGCTGTCACCGGTAACGACACTCTTGAGGTCGGCAAGTTCGCTCCCTACGTCGCCACTGGATTCTCTGGCGATGTGACGTGGACCACTTCTGACCCGAGTATTGCCACCGTCGATAGCAACGGTGTGTTGACTGCCGTAGCAGAAGGCACCGTCGAGGTCATTGCCACGCACGGCACCGAGGTTGCCAAGAAGGCGGTTGAGGTTACTAAGACGCAGTCGTCCACGGGTAAGTACAACGCGACGATTGTTCCCACCATCGAGAACGCGGATGTCGCGTACTTTGCTTGGCACGACGAGAGTGACACAGACAACATCGCGTTCACTAAGGTCTCTGGCACGGTCACCATCAATGACTACACCACGTCGAGCAAGCCTGGATACGTAATTTTCCTTGTTAAGCCAAACGATAATCACATCATCACCGGTCTTGGCGCCGCAGGTAACGGCGATATCTACGCGGTTGATGCGACCAGCTGGGGCAACATCAACGGGTACCCCAACATGGCAAAGGTCATGGCCGCAGCAAAGGCAGCCGGGTATGTTGCGACGTTTGGCTGGTATCGTGGCGCGGGCAGCTCCCTAAACGCCGACTTCCAGATCAGTGCCAAGTCTCCCGACATGACCGTGACTGCGGTGAGCGATAGGACCCAAAACGTCGTGGCTGGCGATGAGCTCACGTTTACCGTGACCATCACTCCCCAGACCACGGGCAGCGGCAAGGATTCCGTCACGGGCGTTCACGTTAACAGCGCAGAAGTTAACGGCAATGCCGTAGAGGTTGAGAACCTTACTCAGAACAGCGACGGCACCTTTACGGGAACCGTTCACTACACGGCGACCGACGCCGACTGCTCCCGAGGCAGCGTGGCGCTTACGGTAAACGCGACCTCGACCTACTCGGGCGCCTATACCATTAGCTCTGGCGATATCGCTTCGACTGCCGCCGTGACCAAGGCGGCCACGGCCACGTGCAAGATCGCCCCCGAGGCCACGGCGCAGTACAAGTTCGTATCGGGCACGGCGGGAAAGACCCTTCCCTCCGCGATATATAACTACCTGCCTTGGGACAACGTCAGTTATAGCGGGAACACAACCGTCAAAGCCAAGGACCCCGAGGTAAAGGAATATGCCGATGCCGGCAACGACGGCTATTGGACGTTTACCGGGTGGGATCAGAGCTCCAAGAAGACCGATCGATACGGCAATGGCGTTACCTTCACCGGTACATGGACCTTCACCCAGTACAGCAAGTACACCATTAAGTATGTAGACGAGAAGGGCAACGAACTTCTCGCCTCCAAGATTGTCTCGGGCAATAAGGTCGGCGACAAGATCAAGGTTTCTGACGTCGAGAAGCCCACGATTGCCGGTTATACCTACAGCAAGGCCAGCACGTCTAATCTAAAGATCGCCGCCGACGACTCGCAGAACGTCATCACGCTCACCTACAAGCAGAAGACCGGCAAGGCTGGCTACTACCTGGTGCTCGGCGACGCCTCTTGGACGGCGCCGGACGACACCACCAAAGAGTCCGATGCCCAGAAGTGGTACTACAACTACGGCTTTGCCCTGAATGACACCTTTGCGGTGACCGATAGCGTTCCTTCTGCCGAGAACCATGTCTTCATTGGCTGGATGGATAAGGAGCGCGACGGTCAGGCCGCCGCTATTCGCAAGGCCGACGATACGGTCACGTACTGCTACGCCAACAACAAGACCTATACCCTCGATGCCCTGTGGGCGAGCCTTTCGGCCACGGGTGCGGATGTGACGTATGACGGCCAGGCGCACGGCCTTTCTGTCGACGTCGGCATCAACGAGGGGACCGGCCTGGACGAGAAGTACGTCGAGCAGGCGAAGGACCTCATTGCCGCCGGCGCCGTTTATTACTCCATCGACGACGGCGACACCTGGACCACGACTGCGCCGAGCTATACCGACGCAGGGGAGTACCCGGTCAAGGTCAAGCAGGACGTCACCGTTGGCGGCGTGACCACCACCTTGACTGCCGAGACGACCATCAAGATTGCACCTAAGACCTATTACGTTAAGACCAATACTGATTCCAAGGCCTACGACGGCGCCGTGCTTGCTGGCACCGCCACTGTCGAGGGCCTTGTCTCCGGCGAGTCCGCCACCGCTACCGCGACCACGATCGGTCCGGACGTTAGCGCTTCGACCACGAATGCTGTGACTGGCGACATCGCTTGGGGTGCGAACACCAAGAGCTCCAACTACACTCGCGGCACCGATGACCTCGGCACCCTTGAGATCACCAAGCGTGATGTAGCGCTCGAATCGGCTAGTTTCGAGAAGCCCTACGACGGCACTGCGCTCACCAATGGCGATGCCAAGCTCGCCACCGAGACTGGCTGGGCCTCTGGCGAGGGCGCCACATACTCCTTCACCGGTTCCCAGACCAAAGTCGGTGAGAGCAACAACAGCTTCTCCTACGCGCTTAACTCCAATACCAAGGAGAGCAACTACAACATTACTAAGAGTGAGGGAAAGCTAAAGGTTACCGACCGCACCGAGAGGTACGAGGTAATTGTTTCCGGCAACGAGGGCACCTTTATCTATGATGGCCAGTCGCACACCGTATCTGGCCCGATCAGCACAACCTATACCAACGACAAGGGCGTTACCTTTACGATTTCGGGCCTGAACTTCAGCGCGAGCGGTAAGGATGCGGGCATTTACGTCGGCACTGTGACCGGCGATGCCAAGGTGACCGACCCCAGCGGTAACGATGTCACCTCTCAGTTCGGGGTGACTCCATTGCCAGGTCAGCTGACCATCAGCCCGAAGGCCGTTACCATTACTGCAGGCTCTGCGACGAAGGAGTACGACGGATCCGCCCTTACGGCCGACCAGGCTAACCCGAAGTACACAGCTGAGGGCTTTGTTGAGGACGAGGGGTTGGATTATGACAGTGTTCGCGTAACCGGCTCCCAGACCGAGGTCGGCTCTTCTCGGAGCAACGTGAACCAGAACTTCCTGGTTCCCAAGAGCAACACCAATATGAAGAACTATGAGGTTACGCTTCAGCCTGGCACCCTGACGGTTACCAACCGTACCGCCAAGTACCAGATCGAACTTGAGGGCGTAACCGAGACCAAGACGTATAACGGCTCTGGCCAGACCATGAACGGCGTCAAGACCGATGAGTTCGAGATCGACGGCGTTAAGTTCAAGGTCAAGAACTACAAGTCCGACGTCACTGGCAAGGACGCTGGCGACTACACCCAGACCATTACCAGCACCAACGAGGATGGCCACTGGACCGTCGTTGACGCAAACGGCAACGACGTGAGCGCGCAGTTCTCCGTGACCACCAAGGCCGGCAAGCTCACCATTTCGCCGAAGGACGTCACCATCACGTCCGGCTCCGACTCGAAGACCTACGACGGCACGGCGCTGACCAAGCACGAGGCCAGCGTGACCGCGGGCGGCTTTGTCGAGGGCGAAGAGGCCGGGGTCTTTTATACCTATACGGGCACGCAGACCAACGCCGGATCTTCGAAGAACACGTTCAGCGTGAACTTCGACGGCACGAACGCCAAGGCCAGCAACTATAACGTCACGCAGGTCAAGGGCGACCTGGCGGTCAACGCCGTTGCCGACGAGGTCGTCGTTACCATCAAGGGCAACACGAGTACCGTGAAGTACGATGGCACCGAGCAGAGCGTTACGGGCTACACGGTCCAGAGCATCAAGATCGGCGACGAGGCGACGACTCTGTATAAGGAGTCCGACTTCGGCTTCTCCGGTAACAAGACGGCCAAGGGCACGAATGCCTCCGATACCGTCTATCCGATGGGCCTGAAGGCGGAGCAGTTCACCAACAACAGCACGAACTTCACCAACGTGAGGTTCGTCGTGGAGGACGGCTCGCTGATCATCAACAAGCGCGAGGTCACGCTGGCCTCCGCGAGCGACTCGAAGACCTATGACGGCACGCCGCTGACGAACAGCA
>CAVDXJ010000011.1:0-13630 GCA_963612765.1 Oscillospiraceae bacterium | reverse complement strand
GCCCAGGCCCTGGCCCACGACCAGGAAGGCGCCCAGCAAAACGGCCGCGAAGCCCACGAGCTTGATCGCGGTGAGACGGGTCTTGAAGATGATGGGCGAGACGGCCATGACAATCACGGGGCCGCAGTAGAAGAGAAGCGATGCCACGCCAACGCCAATGTAGTGGTAGGACTCAAAGAGGAAAAGCCACGCAGCGCCCAGGGCGGCTCCGGAAAGGGCCAGGTAGAGGGCTTGCTTGGGGTGCGCCTTGGAGGCCAGGTTCTGGGGGTTCTTGCGAGAGAAGAGGACCAGACTGGCGAGAAGAGCCGCGCCCAAGAAGACGCGGGCGAGGACGACGAAGGTGCTGGGCAGGTCAATGCAGTTGGCGACGATTCCGTTGGTACCAAATAGCACAAGGGATAGCAGGTACTTCTGGGTGTCTTTGGTCATGTCGCGCAGCCTTCTTTCGTCGTGTTTTCCGTTGGCTAGTTTGACAGGGCGCTGGTGAGAAGAAAAGCGAATGTTTGGCATGGTAGGCATGATAAAATCGCATGGATTACGACGGCGGGCGAACGGGCGGCAAAATGGACTCGAACATCCTCAAATACCAGGCATTTGTCGAGGCGGTGCGCGCGGGGACCATTACCCGCGCGGCGCGCAATTTGTCGTACAGCCAGTCGGGCATCAGCCGCATGATTGCCGACCTCGAGCAGGAGTGGGGAATCACGTTGCTGGAGCGCGGTCGTAAGGGTGTCGTATTGACCAGCGACGGCGCGGCGATCCTGCCCATGGCCGAGGCGATTTGCGAGGATTATCGGCGCCTGCTTGCGCGCGTGGACGAGGTGGCGGGCGTGGTCTCGGGCTCGATTGTGATCGGGACCTTCTCGAGTGTGGCGACCCACATCTTGCCGCCTGCTATCCAGCGGTTTCAGGAGAAGCATCCCAATATCGGCTACGAGCTTCGCATGGGCGACTACTCCGAGATCGAGTCCTGGGTGGCTGACGGCCGCGTTGACTTTGGCTTCTTGCCGTACCCGCCGCAGGTCGCGCGGGTCGATTTGGCGCGCGAGGTGGTGCTGCAAGACGAACTTCTCGCCGTGGTGCCGCAGGGTCATCGCCTGGCCGCGGCCAAGAGCGTGACCCTGGCGGAGCTCTGCGAAGAGCCGTTTATCCTTCTTGAGCATGGCAACGACAACGAGGTTTCTCCCCTGTTCGAACGCGCGGGCCTGAACCCCCACGCGCGTTTCTCAACCTGGGACGACTACGCCATCATGTCGATGGTCGAAAGCGGCCTCGGCCTGGCCATCTTGCCCGAGCTCATCTGCCGTCGCTGCAGCTACCGCGTGGTGACGCGCCCCTTGCGCCCCCACGTGCGCCGCGACATCGCCGCCGTCTACCGCCCCGGCCTTCTCTCCACCGCCGCCCGCGCCTTCCTCGATTCCGTGCTTGCGTGATGTCACCGGGCGCCGCCGTCGTCCCTTACATTTTTGGGCTTGTCGGAAAAATGGGCTTCTCAGTCTTTACGTTTGGCGGGTTGTCGGAGCCAAAATGTGATAAAATTGTACGTTTAAGGGGTTGTCGGAAGATTTTTTGTTCCGACAACCCCTGATTCATAAAGCGAGAAGACCCTCGGCTTCCGACAACCCCTCAAACGTAAGGCCCGCGCGGCTCGCGAGGCTCGAAAGGCCCCGCAGGTGCAGCGCGCTATTGGTGGCACGCGCCGGCACGCTCGTATTTGGGCTCGCAGCACACATTGATGCCTAAGCGGCGCATCACCTGCTCGTCGGTGGGCGAGATGATGACCGAGAAGAACGCGTCACAGCCGCGCAGCTCGTCGAGCCCCGCCAGCACCTTGGCCGCGACCTCGCTGTGCCCCGAGGTGATCGACAACGCGATTAGGGTCTCGTCGGTGTGCAAGCGGTGGTTCTTGCTGCCCAGATAGTGTGTCTTTAGGTGGCTAATAGGCTCAATGGCCTCGTCGCTAATGACCTCAAGCTCCAGGTCAACATCGGCCACGGCCTTAAGCGCGTTCATCAGCAGCGAGCTCGCACACCCCAGGCGCGCGCTCGTCTTGCCGGTAACCACGCGCCCGTCGGCCAAGATCATGGCCCCGGCCGGCGCCCCGGTCACCTGCTCGCGCGTCAGCGCGGCCGACCTTGCCGGCGAGAAGTTCTTGTCCACGCCCGCCTTTTGCATGATGGACTTCAACCGCGCCACCTGATCCAGTCCTGTACCGGTGCGTTTGACCTGCTCGCAGGCGGTAAAGTAGCGCCTCACGATCTCCATCTTGCTGGCCTCGCAGCAGGCCTCGTCGTCCTCGATGGCAAACCCAACCATGTTGACGCCCATATCGGTGGGGCTCTGGTAGGGGCTTTGCCCCATGATCTTCTCCATCAGCGCGCGCACCACGGGGAAGGCCTCGACGTCGCGGTTGTAGTTAACCGTGGTCTTGCCGTAAGCCTCCAGGTGGAAGGGGTCGATGACGTTGGCATCGTCCAAGTCGGCGGTCGCGGCCTCGTATGCGATGTTGACTGGGTGCGTGAGCGGCAGGTTCCACACGGGGAAGGTTTCGAACTTGGCGTAGCCGGCCGCGACACCGCGGCAGTGCTCGTGATAAATCTGCGACAGGCACGTCGCCAGTTTGCCCGAGCCGGGGCCCGGCGCCGTCACAACAACAAGCGGCCGCGTGGTCTCGACGAACTCGTTCTTGCCGTAGCCCTCGTCCGAGACAATCAGATCGACGTCGTGCGGGTAGCCCTCGATGGGGTAGTGCAGCTTGCAAACGATTCCCAGCTCACCCAGGCGGCGCCTAAAGACGTCGGCCGCCGGCTGCCCCGCGTACTGCGTGATGACGACGCCCGCCACCGCCATCCCGTTGCCGCGAAACAGGTCTACCAGGCGCAACGCGTCCTCGTCGTAGGTGATGCCCAAATCGCCGCGCGCCTTGTTCTTCTCGATGTGGTTGGCGTTGATGGCGATGATGACCTCGACGTCTGCCGCCAGGCTCTTAAGCATGCGGAACTTCGAGTCGGGCTCAAAGCCGGGCAGCACGCGGCTGGCGTGGTAGTCGTCAAACAGTTTGCCGCCAAACTCCAGGTAGAGCTTGCCGCCAAACTGCCCCACGCGCTCGCGGATGTGCGAGGCCTGCAGGTCGATGTAGGTCTGGTTGTTGAAGCCGGTTTTCATATTGTCTCGTTTCGTGTCAGTTGCCGTTTAACGTCCATAGTGTAACAAGCCTGCCCACCCGCGCGCCGCCCACCCGCCCGCCGAGGGGCAATCATTTTGTAACCGGACTGCGTTAGCATGGACTGGATTCCAAAGACGAAAGGAGCCGCTTATGAAGCGAGAGCTCAAGACCTTTAGAAGCACCAACCTCGACCGCTACATGGACATGCTGGTCTATGGCGAGAAGGGCTGGCCGCTCATCGCGTTTGCTACGCAGGACTCGCCCTGCACCAACTTCGAGGACTTTGGCCTGGTAGACACCATGGCCGATTACATCGAGGGCGGCCAGATCCAGCTCTTTTGCGTGAGCAACGTCGACAAACAAACGTGGTCGGACGAATACGGCGACAAGGACGCTCGCGCCCACCTGCTCGAGGCCTATTACCAGTACGTCTTTGAAGAGCTGGTACCCTTCGTGCAAAAGGTCAACGGCTCGAAGCTGCGCCCGCTTACCATGGGCTGCTCGATGGGCGCCACCCACTCGGTGATCTGCGCGCTGCGCCGCCCCGACCTCTTTCAGGGCTGCATCGCGCTTTCGGGTGTCTATGACGCGCACTACTTCTTTGGCGACTGGATGAGCCCCGAGCTCTATCTCAACTCGCCCACAGATTTTGTGCCCAACATGCCCGCCGATCACCCGCTGATCCCCGTTTACAACCAGCGGCAGCTTGTCCTGTGCGTGGGCCGCGGTGCCTGGGAGGACGAGGGCATCCGAACTCAGGGCATCCTGTCCGACGCCTTTACTCGTCTGGGCATCAACGCCTGGTGCGACTTCTGGGGCCAAGACGTCAACCACGACTGGCCCTGGTGGAAGAAACAAATTAGATACTTTATGCCGCTTGTGCTCGAGGACGCAAAGAAAGGTGGCGAGTAGAGCATGAACTTCGTCTTCATCTCTCCGCAGTTTCCGCAGATATACCGCTATTTTTGCGAGGGTTTGTCCAACAACGGCGCAACCGTCTTGGGCGTAGGCGACACGCCGTACGATCAGCTGGAGCCACAGCTTAAGGACATTCTTTCCGAGTACTACTGGCTGCCCACGCTCGAGGACTATGACCAGGTCTTTCGCGCGGTCGCCTTCCTCTCGTACAAGCACGGCAAGATCGACTGGATCGAGTCCAACAACGAGTACTGGCTCTCGCTTGACGCCCACCTGCGCGAGGACTTCAACGTCACGACGGGCGTCCATCCCGCACAGCTGGTTTCGTGGCAGAGCAAGGCGGCAATGAAGCCCTGCTACAAGGCTGCAAAGATTCCGACGGCCCGTCAGGTCAAGGTCGAGGACCGCGCCGAGGTCGATGCGTTTCTCGCCAAGGTAGGCTACCCGGCCTTTGCCAAGCCCGAGGTGGGCGTGGGTTCGGGCGGCGCCTTTGCGGTCGAGGGCCCGGCGGACGTCGACCGCGCCTTCGCGGCGGCTGCCGAGGCGGGCGTGCCCTACGTGCTGGAGGAGTTCGTGGGCGGCGAGATATGCAGCTACGACGCCATTGTTGACGCGTCTGGCACGCCGCTGTTCGAGAACCAGGAGGAGTTCCCCTCGTCCATGGCCGACGTTCACGGCAAGGCCCTCGACATCGCCTACTGGTCGCGTCCCGACGTGGACCCCAAGCTGGCCAAGCTGGGCCGCGCGGCCATCAAGTCGTTTGGCTTCAAGAGCCGCTTTGTCCACCTGGAGTTCTTCCGCCTGACGCAGGAGAAGCCCGGTCTGGGCAAGCCCGGCGACTACGTTGGCCTTGAGGTTAACGCCCGCCCCACCGGCGGCTACTCGCCCGACATGATGAACTACGCGCACTCCTGCAGCGTCTACCAGATGTGGGCCGACATGGTGTGCTTCGACGAGCTGCGCCACGCGCCCGCCGGTCCCGACTTCTACTGCGTCCATGCCAGCCGTCGCGACGCCTACGCCTATACCCACACCCACGACGAGGTCATGGCAAAGTTTGGCGAGAAGATCATGTCGGGCAAGCGCATGCCCGACGGTCTTTCTGATGACCTGGGCAACTTTGCCTACGTGGGCCGCTTCGAGACCAGAGAAGAGCTGGACGCCTTTGTCGCTTTTGTCCAGGAAAGGGCTGATGCTTAGGTGAGCGTTGAAGTGAGAAGGGCCGGCGCGGCAGACGTTGCCGGCGTCCACGAGCTGCTGAGCCAGGTGCTGGAGGTCCACGCCGCTGGCCGCCCCGACCTCTTTAAGACCGGAACCCGCAAGTACACCGACGACGAGCTTCTCGCCATCTTTGCGGACGACTCGCGCCCCGTGTTTGTGGCTGTCGACGGTGACGACGTGGTGGGCCACGCCTTCTGCGTGGTTGAGGACCACCGTCCCGAGAACAACTTCCAGGACATCGTGACCCTCTACATCGACGACATCTGCGTGGACGAGAAGCACCGCGGCCAGCACGTTGCTACAACGTTGTACCAGCATGTCGTTGAGTACGCGCGCGAGCTGGGCTGCTACAACGTGACGCTTAACGTGTGGAGCCTGAACCCCGGCGCCCAGGCCTTCTACGAGGCCATGGGCATGAAGCCGTACAAAATCGGCATGGAGACGATCCTTTAACGGGCGGCGCCCGGCGCCGACCTTGCCACCGAGAAAGGAACCCGATGAAAACCCAGCCCAGGCCCATGCGCCTTCATAAGCGAGAAGTGACCGACGCGGCGCAGCTCGCCGCCATCATCGACCGCGCCGACGTGGTGCGCGTGGGGCAGGTCGACGACGAGGGCGTCTTTATCGTCCCGATGAGCTTTGGCTACGAGACGAGCGGCACGCCCGAGGCTCCAACCTGGACCTTCTGGCTGCACTGCGCGGGCGAGGGCCGCAAGGCCGATGCCTGGCGCGCCAA
Organism: Oscillospiraceae bacterium; assembly: GCA_963612765.1. GTDB lineage: Bacteria > Actinomycetota > Coriobacteriia > Coriobacteriales > Atopobiaceae > Paratractidigestivibacter. The sequence goes on along the minus strand of CAVDXJ010000011.1, from coordinate 7,589 downwards.
CCCGCAGGTGGCTCTGGAGCTCGACGCCGCGGCAGAGGTCATCTCGGGCACGTACGCCTGCGCCTACTCGCAAGCCTATGAGTCCATCATGGCTAGCGGCGAGATTTCCCAGGTAGAGGACCCCGCTGAGAAAACCCACGGTCTCGAGCGCATCATGGCCCACATGGCCCCCGGCGCCCCCGTGACCTTCTCGCCCGAGGCCATCGAGCGCGTGAGCGTCTGGAAGGTCGACGTCACCCGCCTTACCGGCAAGCGCCGCGAACCCAAGGCATAGGGGCCCGCGGCTGGACCCCGGCAACAACTGCCCGCATAACAGCGCGGCCCGCGCGGCGAGAAACCACGCGGGCCGCGTTGTTTGTTGACTCTCAAATGAACCGCAGGTCGCGCCCCTACAGCGCGCAGCTCCAGCGCACGTTCTCGTCTACGTCGCCGCCGCGTGCGGGCATCTCGACCAGGCGAAGCATGGGGCAGCGGTTCTCGCGCACCACGTGGGCGGGGTTGCCGGCCACCGTAGTGTCGGCGGGCACGTCGTGGACCACGACCGAGCCAGCCGCGACCTTTACGTTGTCGCCTACATGGATGTCGCCCAGCACGATGGTGCCTGCGCCCACCATGACGTTGTTGCCAAGGGTGGGGTGGCGCTTGCCGCCGTGTTTGCCAGTCATTCCCAGGGTAACGCCCTGGTAGATAAGGCAGTCATCGCCAATGACGGCCGTCTCGCCAATTACGACGCCCATGCCGTGGTCGATCATGAAGCGACGTCCGATGGTGGCCGCCGGGTGGATGTCCACACCGTAGCGCCTACGGGTGCGGCGGGCGAGAAAAGACGCCAGGCCGTGCATCCCGCGCTCCCACAACCAGTGCTCGCGGCGGAAGGCCCACACGGCGTGCATGCCCGTGTGCCACAGCAGCACCTCGCGGCCGCTGTGTACCGAGGGGTCGCGCGCGATGACGCTGGCAATGTCGTCTTTCAACGTTTCGAACATGAGGTTCTACCAGGCCTTGGTTTAGAGGTCCATGGACAGGTAGCGCTCGCCGGTGTCGGGCAGGATCGCCACGATGGTCTTGCCGGCAAACTCGGGACGGGCGGCCAGCTGCAGGGCGGCGTTGACGGCCGCGCCCGAAGAGATGCCCACAAGCAGCCCGGTCTTCTCGGAAAGCTGCTTCTTGGTGGCAATCGCGTCGGCCGAAGCGATGGGCAGGACCTCATCGATGACCTCGGCGTCGTAGTTGGCCGGGACAAAGCCCGCGCCAATACCCTGGATCTTGTGGCCGCCGGGCTGGCCGCCGGACAAAACGGGGCTCTCGGCGGGCTCGACCGCCACGGCCACGACGCCGGGCTTCTTCTCCTTGAGGAACTTCGCGGAACCCGAGATGGTTCCGCCGGTGCCCACGCCCGCGACGATGGCGTCAACGGTGCCCTCGGTGTCGGCCCAGACCTCGGGGCCGGTGGTCTGGTAGTGGGCAAGGGGGTTGGCAGGGTTCACGAACTGGCCCGCGATGATGGAGCCGGGGGTGGATTCGTGCAGCTCGTCGGCCTTGGCGATGGCGCCCTTCATGCCCTGGGCGCCAGGGGTCAAGACAATCTCGGCGCCATAGGCGGCGGCAAGCTTGCGGCGCTCGATGGACATGGTCTCGGGCATGGTCAAGATGAGCTTGTAGCCGCGCTCGGCCGCGACCATGGCCAGGCCAACGCCGGTGTTTCCGCTGGTAGGTTCGATGATGGTGCCGCCGGGGGCCAGGCGGCCGTTCTTCTCGGCATCTTCTACGATGGCCTTGGCAATGCGGTCCTTGATGGAGCCGCCGGGGTTGGTGGCCTCGTACTTGCCCAGAACGGTTGCGTTGCCGTTGGCGAGGTCGGAAAGGTCCACGAGGGGAGTGGAACCAATGAGGGCCTCAATCTTGGTTGCGTAACGCATGGTGGTGCCTCCTTGCTATTCAGCTGACTGGTTACGAGGTGTGCCGCACGCATGCGGGCGTCTCGTTGGAAAGAAGGATGGCACTTATAATCCCCTCACGCAAGTAGGAATTAGAAAATTCCTACCCAAGAGAGGGGATTTAATGTTCGCGTAATTGAACCGAGACGACCCGGCGAGAAAACCTGGCGAGAAGACCCAGCGCCCTAGTAAAGCGGCAGGCTGCCGGTGATGGGGTCGATCTTGTCGGCGGGCAGGGGCTCGAAGGCCAGGCAGGTGAAGGTTGGCTCGCCGTGGAACTCGGTGTGGCCGGCGTCGCGAATCAGCGAGACAGCAAAACCGGCCTCGCGACCCTTGGCGGCGACGTCGAGAAGGGCCTCCTCACCGTCGACGTACACACAGATTTTTGCCACGCCGACGTCAAACCAGTCGGTTAGGGGAGAGCAGTCGTTCTCGGCGTGCTCGAGATAGGCCCAGCCGTCGGTCGCGCGGATCTGGCCTGCTCGGCCCTCGCGCGCGATGGCCATAAGGGTCGCCTCGACGCAGGCGTGGCCAGCCTGGGCCGCGATCTTGCCCTTGCGCATCTTAAGGTCGCGACGCATGACGATGACCTGCTTGGATTTGTAGCTTGAACTGGGCATGGTTTGCTCCTGTGGTTTGTGGGCTGGTTGGGGTTCGCGGGTTGCGATGGGGCGAAGGCCACTGGCCTTACGCCAGCGATGGCTTTCGCCGGGCCACGTCGTGGAAAACAAAGAGGTCGGGCCTGTGCCGCGAGCTGGTATTCTCGAACATCACCCCGTCGTAAGTGAAGACCCGGTTGGTCATGATGGCCAGGTAGCAGTTGTCGGGCAGCTCAAGCAGGTCGTAGTCGCGTTTCTCGGCCGGCTCGACGGTGATCTCGCGCATGCTCTGCGCGATGCCGATGCCCAGGGTCTGCTCGAGGTACTCGTAGATGGACTTCTCGGCAATCTGAGGCGTTAAGCCCTCGACCACGTTGGCAAGAAAATAGCTGTTGTCGCGAATTACGGGCTCGCCGCCAAATGAGCGCACACGCTCGACGTGGAGAAGCTCGTCCCCTTCGGCAAAGCCGGTGAAGTGCGCAAGGCGGCCGTTGGCCGTGACCTGCTCAAACGTGACGACGGACGTGGTCTGCTCGATCTTTAGGCGTGCCATGGTCTCGGCGTAGCTCTCGATGCCGCCCATCTCAAACAAGGCGCGCTCGCGCGGCTGAAAGATCACGCGCACGCCTTTGCCCTGGATTGGCTGCACCAGGCCTTCGTCGGCAAGCGCGGCCAGCGCCTTGCGCAGGGTATTGTGCGAGCAGGAGAAACGTCCCACCAGCGCGGCCTCGGAAGGCAGAAGCGACTGGAAAGGGTACGTCTCGTTGACTATGTCTTCACGCAGGGAGCGGTAGATGCCCTGCCATATGGCTTTCATCTGCGGGAATTCCTCGAATCTGGGGATTGAAAAAAGCAGTTTGGTCCCTTGAATTATACGGGCCGCGCCACAGTGCTGCCATCCGCTTATCGGCAAAACCATACCGTTTGGCGAACCTATGCAAATAAGTCACTTATTCACATAAGTCAGGCCTATACTGTGCCTCAGCTTATTCAAATAAGTGCCACACCCAACCGGGAAGAGCGTGGGGCACAATAGTGAGCAAAGGAAAGGAAGGCACAATGGGCAAGTACGCGCAAGACGCGGCCAAACTTCTGGAGTTGGTGGGAGGCAAAGACAACATCGCGGCGGTGAGCCACTGCATCACCCGCATGAGGTTCGTCCTTAACGACGATTCCAAGGCAGACGTCAAGGCTATCGAGGCCCTGGCCAGCACAAAGGGCACCTTCACCCAGGGCGGCCAGTTCCAGGTCATCATTGGCAACGACGTCAAGACCTACTACCAGGAGTTCACCGACATCGCCGGCATCGAGGGCGTGAGCAAGGACGCCGCCAAGGCCGCGGCCAAGCAAAACCAGAACCCGGTGCAGCGCGCCATGACCGTCATCGCCGAGGTCTTTGCCCCGATCATCCCCGCGGTCATCGTCGGTGGCCTTATCCTGGGCTTCCGCAACTGCATTGACTCCATCTTCATCTTTGGCGACGGCACCCAGGCCCTGGTCGAGCTCAGCCAGTTCTGGGCGGGCCTCGACAGCTTCCTGTGGCTCATCGGCGAGGCCGTCTTCCACACCGGTATCCCCGTGGGCATCTGCTGGTCGGTCACCAAGAAGATGGGCGGCACGCCCATGCTGGGCATCGTCTTGGGCCTCACGCTTGTCTCGGGCCAGCTCTTGAACGCCTACAGCGTGGCCAGCACCCCGGCCGCCGACATCCCGCAGTGGGACTTCGGTTTTGCCCAGGTCAACATGATCGGCTACCAGGCGCAGGTCATCCCTGCTATTCTCGCCGCCGTGACCTTGGGATTCCTCGAGCGCTTCTTCCGCAAGATCTGCCCCGAGGTCGTCTCGATGATCGTCGTGCCTTTCTGCTCGCTTCTTCTCGCCGTCATCGCCGCCCACTTTGTCCTGGGGCCCATCGGTTGGTGGCTGGGTAGCGGTATCTCTTCTGTGGTCTATGCCGGCATCACCGGTCCCTTCCGCGCCGTCTTTGGTGCTGTCTTTGGTGCCTTCTACGCGCCTTTGGTCATCACCGGCCTGCACCACATGACCAACGCCATTGACCTGCAGCTCATTGCCGATTTTGGTGGCACCATGCTGTGGCCCATGATCGCGCTTTCCAACATCGCGCAGGGCTCGGCTGTCCTTGGCATGGCCTATCTGCAGCGCTCCAACGACCGCAACCAGCAGGTCAACATCCCTGCGATCATCTCGTGCTACCTGGGCGTCACCGAGCCGGCCATGTTTGGCGTCAACCTCAAGTACACCTTCCCGTTTGTCTGCGCCATGATCGGCTCGTGCATCGCCGGCCTGCTTTCTGTGGCCATGAGCTGCACCGCAAACGCCGTGGGCGTCGGTGGCCTGCCCGGCATCCTCTCGATGCAGCCCGCGAGCTGGGCGATGTTTGCCGTCTGCATGGTCATTGCCTTTGTCGTCCCCTTTGTCCTGACCGTCATGGTGGGCAAGAAGAAGGGCATCCAGGAAGAGGCCGAGGCCGAGGCCAAGCTGATCGCGGCCGAGGTTGCCGCCCAGGCCTAAGTTTTGCAGAGAGGTACTTCGATGACCACCATCGACATTTCCAACAAGGTTGTCTACCAGGTCTATCCCAAGAGCTTCAAGGATTCCAACGGCGATGGCTGGGGAGATTTGCGCGGCGTCACGAGCAAGCTCGACTACTTGGCCAAGCTTGGCATCGACTACATTTGGCTCACTCCGTTTTTCCCCTCGCCCCAGCGCGACAACGGCTATGACGTGGCCGATTACCGTGCGGTCGACCCTCGCTACGGCACCATGGAAGACTTTGAGGAGCTCTCTCGCGAGGCCCACGCCCGCGGCATCGGCATCATGCTCGACATGGTCTTGAACCACACCTCTACCCAGCACGAGTGGTTCCAACGCGCGTTGGCAGGCGAGAAGCGCTACCAGGACTACTATCTGTTTTGCGATGGCACGCCCGATAAGCTGCCGTGCAATTGGGTCTCTAAGTTCGGCGGTCCGGCCTGGCAGTGGGAACCGGCCGTGGGCAAGTGGCGCATGAACCTCTACGACCCTACGCAGGCCGACCTCAACTGGGCAAACCCCGAGGTACGCCGCGAGTGCGCCGATATCGTGCGTTATTGGAAGGAGAAGGGCGTCGACGGTTTTCGCTTTGACGTCGTGAACAACATCTCCAAGCCCGCGACGTACGAGGACGACTTCATCGGAGACGGCCGCCGCTTCTATGTCGACGGTCCGCACGTCCACGAGTACCTGCAGGAGCTGGTGCGCGAGGCTGGTATCGACACCGCCGACGGCTACATGACCGTGGGCGAGATGTCCTCCACCTCGCTGGAGGCCTGCCTGGGCTATACCAACCCGGCCGACCATGAGCTGTCCATGGTCTTCTCGTTCCACCACCTTAAGGTGGACTACAAAGACGGTCAGAAGTGGTCGCTTATGCCCGCCGATTTGGTTGAGCTGCAGCGTCTTTTGTCCACCTGGCAGGAGGGCATGCAGGCGGGCGGCGGTTGGAACGCCCTGTTTTGGGACAACCACGACCAGCCGCGCGTGGTCTCGCGCTTTGGCGACGACGGCTTGCTGCGTGTGGAGTCGGCCAAGATGTTGTGCCTCTTTATGAACCTGCTGCGCGGCACGCCCTATGTCTACCAGGGCAACGAGCTGGGCATGACCAACGCGCACTTCACGAGCATCGAGCAGTACCGCGACGTCGAGAGCACGAACTACTACCGCATCCTCATGGAAGAGGAGGGCAAGACGTCCGCGGAGGCACTGTACATCGTGGGGGAGCGTTCGCGCGACAACGCGCGCACGCCCATGCAGTGGGACGAGGGCCCCGCCGCCGGCTTTAGCGACGGTGAGCCTTGGGCCACGATGGCGTGCGACGCGCCCGATTGCGACCAAAGCGCGATCTGCGCCGGGCGCGAGGTGGTCGATTCCGGCTCGGTCTTCTCGCTCTACCAGCGCGTTATTGAGCTTCGTCACGACATGCCGGTGGTTGCAAGCGGCAAGGTGAAGTTCCTGGACGCGGGCGCGGTGCCGGTCATGGCGTACGCGCGCTTTGGCCAGCTGGCCCGCGGCGAGCGCTTTGACGCGGCGGGGGTTGGCTCGCAGGACCTGGCGGCGCCGGACTCTCTTCTCGTCGTCGCCAACTTCTCGGGCGAGGAGGCGCCGGTTGGCGAGCAGGTGCGCGGGCTTCTCGCCGATGGCAAGTGGGACGTGTTGCTGTGCGCCTACGACGACGCACCTGCGGGCGACACCTTGCGTCCGTACGAGGGCGTCTGCTATATCCGCAGGTAGGCCGTTTGCGAGGTAAGTGATCTGGTGCGTCGCGGGGCCTGGGTTCGGCCTCGCGGCGCACGGTGTTTAGGGGGAGAGATGGGCAAAATCGAGCTTGTGGCATCGGACATCGACGGGACCTTGTTGTTTGACTGGCGGGCCCGCAGCCTTGGGGACGACGTGCTTAACGCGGTCGAGCGCGTGGTTGACCAGGGCATTGTCTTTGCGGCGGCAAGCGGGCGGCAGTACTTCAACGTGCGCGGGCTCTTTGGCTGCTTGGCCGATCGTATCTTGTATATCTGCGAGAACGGCACACTGGTCATGGACGGCGGCGAGGTGTTTTACCGGGCGCCTGTGGACACGGCCGCCATGGTAGAGATGGCCGAGTTCATCTTGGCGAGCAAAACCTTGCACCTGCTGCTCAACGGGGTGAGCGCCTGCCATGTCCACCGCGCCGACCAGCTGTTTTATGAACGAACCGAGACGGGCCTGGGTAACTTGACGCGGCCCTTTGATGATGCACGCGACGTGGCGGACGACCTGGTAAAGGCTGGCATCTGGTACGAGGACCCGGCAGACCCCTTGGCCCTGACCGAGGTCGACGAGCTCAAGGCCCGCTTTGGGGACACGTTTGAGCTGGTGAGCTCCGGCGTCGATTGGTACGACATCGTGCCGCGTGGGCAGAGTAAGGCCGTGGCGCTGAAGAAGGTGGGGGAGAGTCTGGGCATTGCGCCCGCGAACATGGCTGCCTTTGGGGACAACTACAACGATGTACCTATGCTGG
>CAVDXJ010000010.1:0-13652 GCA_963612765.1 Oscillospiraceae bacterium | reverse complement strand
GTCGCGCGCGATCGCCTCGGCGTGGGTGGGCGGCTCCCCTATCCAGATATCCTTAGGGAGAAGCTCACGGTCGATGAACTCGACGTCTAGAATAGACGCGGCCTTCTCGCTCATGAGAACCTTGAACGTGTAACCCTTGTCCTTGAGGGTAGACAGGGAAGCAACGGCGTCCGCGCAACCCAACTTTGCGCCGGTGAAGACAACAAGAAGGTTGAGCTGACGGGAGCGCACGCTCTCGACATAGCTGCGCACAACGGAACGAACAGCTTTTTGAATGGCGACCTCAAGGCTGTCGTGCATGTCCACAAAAACCTCCCTCAAGCGTACTTGGAGACGAGAAACGAAAAACCTAGCAGCCACACCCGTATGCGATACCGAGCGGCGTAACCAGAAGCGGCGCGTAGGGTTTGACCACAGGCACGCCGATGTACTTCTCGAACGTGGCCTCGAAGTCGGTGAAGCTGCAGGCGCCTCCCACGACGTAGATGACGTCGACGGGGTTTTGGTCGACGTACTTCTTCACAATCGCGGCCATCTTCTCGACCGTGGGCTTTACCACGGCAAAGACGTCACGCTCGTGGGGCGGGTCGCGCTTCATGACCTCGGCCTCGTCGGTGTCGATGCCGTAAGCCCCAGATAGAACCAGGGTCATATGGCCGCCACCAGTAGGCTCATCGGCGGTGAAGGTAACCTCGCCGCCGTGAAGCACACTGATGCCGGTCGTACCACCGCCGACATCGACAACAGCGCCGTCGTCGATGCCCAGGACGAGCGCCGCCGCAGAGGGCTCGTCCATGATGCCGGCAAGCCTAAAGCCGGCACCCTCCACAACGTTGCCGAGTGCCTTGGTGCTGCCCTCGGCAACGCCCGGGGGGATTGCGCAGGCGCCCACCTCAAGGGTGGTGCCCAGCGCGGCCTCAAGCTGCGCCTTGAGGCGAGAGACGACGCGGACGGCGCCGATGTAATCGACAACGACGCCGTCGCGCACTACCTTGGACGGGTAGGAAGCACCCGCGATCGGGGTGTTGTTCTCGTCCACAACGGCAAGGACGATGTTGGCGGTGCCAAGGTCGACACCGCAGCGGAGCTGGCCGGTATACTCACGGGTCTCGCCCGTCTCTACCAGGTGCTCAAACTCCTTAAGAGTCTGGTTAGCGCGTGCCAGCTCGTCGCTCATCTTTCCTTACGCCTCACATTTCGAATCGAGAACCTCGACAAAATCGCCGGTGGCGATACCGAGGCCGTTGGCCTCATCCACATCGATGTGCATCTCAAGGGCAAACTTGGGGCTCACGCGCACGACGACGTTATCGAGAACGCCACCACGGTCGCCGCCGACCTTGACCTGCACGATCTGGCCGTTCTTGACGCCAAAGCGCTCGGCGTCGCTCGTGTGCATATGGATGTGACGAAGTGCAACGATGACGCCCTCGTCCAGGACGACGGAGCCCTTGGGGCCAATGACCTCGATGCCCGGCGTGCCCTCAAGCTGGCCGGACTCACGCACCGGGGGCTTCACACCCACGGCAAAGCCATCGGTGACCGAGATCTCGACCTGAGTCTGGGCGCGCAGAGGACCCAGAACACGCACGCGCTTAAGCTCGCCGCGAGGTCCCTTGAGGGTCACGGTCTCCTCGGCCGCGTACTGGCCTGGCTGAACGAGCTCCTTCTTGGGGTGAAGCTCACTGTCCTTGCCAAACAGCACGTCCATCGCCTTACGGTCCAGGTGGATGTGCCGGTTGGAGACACCGACCTTGACCTGGCGAGAAGCCGTCTGGTACTTGGCCAGCTCGTCCATGACGAGCTTAGTGACCAAGGCCACGAGGCTCGCGTTGTCGGTAGTTGTCAGGTCCATAGGAGATACCTCTTAGGTGATTAGAGCGTCTTGGGGATGATCTTCTCGACGTCCGTGTGGGGACGCGGGATGACGTGCTGAGAAACGACCTGGCCCACGTTGGACGCAGCGGCGGCACCGGCGTCGACAGCGGCCTTGACGGCGCCCACGTCGCCGCGGACCATGACGGTCACAAGGCCGGAGCCGATCTTCTCGTAGCCGGTGAGCTGGACGTTGGCGGACTTGGTCATGGCATCGGCGGCCTCGATGGCGCCAACGAGACCCTTGGTCTCGATCATGCCGAGTGCTTCGTTCATAACAAACCTCGTTTCAATAGCGAAAAAGACGATTACTTCTTGGAGGAGCCGCCGGAAGACCTGCGGTTCCTGGGAGCGGACTTAGCGTCAGGCTTGGCCTGAGCCTTAGGCGCGGGCTTGTCGGCCGGTGCCTCGGGGGCCTTCTTGGGCTCAGCAGGCTTCTTGGACTCGGGAGCGGGCTTAGGCTCGGCGGGCTTCTCGGCCTCTGGCTTAACCTCGGGGGCCTTCTCGGCCTCTGGCTCGGCCTTTACCTCGGGTGAGGGCTCAGGCTTGGCCTCCACCTTGGGCTCGGGCGGAACATAGGAAGCGGAGAGCGGAGAGTTGCCCTTGACGTCGGCACGGGCACCGGGCATGGAGCCCAGGGTGCGCTTGTTGACCACCATGGCGTCGAGGTTCTCGGCGGGACGGGCGATGACGTGCGCGCTCGCGACGGTGCCCACCTTGCTGGCGGCGGCCTTGGCGGAGTCGACGGCGGCCTTGACGGCGCCCACGTCGCCCGCGATCTTGATGGTCGTCATGCCGTCGCCCATAGCAAGCTCGTAGCCAATGAGGGTGACGTTGGCAGACTTGACGGCGGCGTCGGCAGCCTCGATGCCCGCGGCCAGGCCGTAGGTCTCGATCAGTCCCAGACTTTGTTTCATATCGGTTCACCTCCACGTAAAAATTCGACAGCGAGAAGACTCACATCTTGAAAGGCATGCGCTTAACAAGCCTCGCGGCGTTGGCGCCGATGTCGCGAATCTTCTCTTCACCAGCTAAAACAGCAACACTGAACAGCGCTTTATCAGGTTTAAGCTTAGCGAAGCCCAAAACGACATTCTTGTCGTCGACCCCTACTCCAACGTCCAATCTGGACTCCTCGGCGGCGTCCCACGCAAGAGCCATGGCATCTTTTTGCTCTTGCTCGCAAAGGTGAAAGGGAATGCCTTCCTCCTCCATGCCAAGAAGGACCGTGCGCAAGACCTGGGGCGAGTGATTTGGGGAGCACTTGACGCAAATATCGGGCTTCGCCGGGTTGAGGACGGGCATAACCTACACACCCCCGCCGGCGGTCATAGACAGCACCAGGCCGGTAGCCACGGCGTTTCTCGGCCCCTCGGTACCGCGGATGTTGCCGCGGCCGGCGACGATCTTGTAGTGGGACAAAGCGTCCGTGATCATCGTGGGGACCTCGAAATCAAGCGAGGAGCCGCCCACCATGACGACAAAACCGATGTCGCGCACCTCGCCGGTAGGGCTCACGCGCTTAAGGGCGCGCAGCGCGTCGGTCACAAAAACCTTGCGCTTTGCCTCGCGACGAATAAGGCGAATCTGCTCCATGGTCAAATCGGTGTCTATCGGCACGAGGTCGCCCTCTTTAAGGACAACGACCCTAGCGAAAACCGAAGGGTCAAGAGGTTCGGTGAAGAACTCCACCGTTCCGTTCTCGTGGCGAATGTGGAAAAGGCTCTCGACCTTGGCCAGCGGATACTTCTTCACGTCCTCGGCGACCTCGAAGCTATCGAGGCCCATCTCGGACTGGATCAGCATGGTGACCATGTTGCCCGCGCCCGCGAGGTGGATGAAGTGGATCTGGCCCTCCTTGTTGATGATCGAGGCGTCGGTGGAGCCGGCGCCCATGTCGAGGATGGCGATGGGCTTGGTCGTGCCCGGAGTGGTAAGGGCTCCGCGAATAGCCATATCGGCCTCGACGCCGCCCACCTTAACGGGGATATCGACCTGGCGGGCAAAGTCATCTGCGATGGACTGCATGGCCAGGCGATCGGCCTGCACCATAGCGGCCACACCCACGGCGTTCTCTTGCGAGAACTCGTTGGCAAGGCCGCCCTTGACCTCCTGCGGCGTGAACGTGTCCACGGCAAGAAGGTCTTGGATCTTGATCTCTTTGGGGTGCTTTTTAGTGAGGCGAGACATGACGAGGCGGACGTTCTCGAGCATGCCGCCGGCGTTGGTGCCGGCCTCGCCTCGAACGTCCACGATCTCGCCGCACTTGCCCTCGGCCGCCATGATCTTCTCGGCACCCGCGTCGACGTCGATGCGCTCAACGTGACCGTTGGCACCCTCGAACTCGATTTTGCCGGCCGGGATACGGCGCTCCTTGACGTCGCCCTCGGGCGTCTTGATGACCACGGCCGAGCGGTTGCCGATAAGTGCTCGCGAGATCGGGACGACCTGCTTGACCTCCTCGGAGTCCAGCCCAAAGACCGTGGCGATTCCAAAGGGGTTGGACAAGGTCTGCACGACCTCGCCGACGCCCGCAACCTCGACGGCGCATCGCATGCCCAAGGGCACCTTCTCGATGAGCCTGACCTCGTCGACGATGGGAATCTTCTTGTTCAAGCGGTTGTTGATGAGCACGCCGTCGTCCTTCTTGACGATGGCGGCGGTGACGCTTTTACCCGCCGCCTGCGCCTCATTGATGAGACGGGCCGCGCGCTCGAAGTCGACTGGGGGAGGAACGACGACGATGTAGTCCTTATCGGCACTCGCAGCGACAAGTTCCTCAATCTCGATCGTCTCGCCGACGCCCACGCCAACGCCTCCGGGCGTGGCAGGGTTGTGGCCGATCATGGTCGACTCGGTGATGATGGTCTCGGTGACGGTCTCCATAGCGACGTCGCCGATAACGGGGGCGGCCTCGTTGAGCAAGATCTCCTGGACGTCGTTGACCTCCAGGCCCGCCTTCTCGGCCGCGACCGTCAGGGAATGGAAGATGCCGTTGATGTTTTGGAGCGTGCCCTTGATGCCCGTGGTGGCCACCGTGGCGCTCGACAAAAACTGGGCCTCGCCCGTATCGGTGATACGGGCGAGGGCAGTCTCCGTCGTGGCATTTCCGATGTCGATTCCAGCTACAAGTTTCATCGGTCTTCCCTCGACAGAAAGGTAGATTTAGTTCTTCTTAAGACGGTCGCGCTTCTCGTAGATGTCGGCGGCGTCGCGGACGAGCTTGGCGCAGACCTTGGCGTCGTACTGGTTCTCAAGCTCGTTTGCGATGTCGAGAAGCTCCTGCTTGGTGGAGCGGTACGGGCGAAGGGCGTTGTACATCTCAAGCAGGCGCTCATCGGGGATGGCGATGAGCTCGCCGGCGCGGCGCATGTTGCCCGCGAAGGGGTCGCGGCGCACGGACTCTGCCACCTGGGCCTGCATCTCAAGGGTCTCACGGGTGATGCCGAAGTCCTTGAAGTTGAGCTTGCCGCTAATGACGTCCTCGTACTTAAGATCGGACAGGGCAACGCCCGAGGGGCTCTTGATCCTCTCGGGGATCTTCTCGCCGAGAGGGTACTGGTCCTTGGTGACCTTCTCGCAGCAAGGCGCGCTGGGAGCGGGGGTGGCGGGAGCCTGGTTACCCATGGCCTGGAGCACCTGGGCGACGACTTCCTTCATGAGGGTTTCTTGATCCATAGTGTTTCCTCCTCCCCTTATGCGAACTTGACGTCGACGGTCTGCGGCTTGCGGTCACGGTCGGTGTGCTCGGTCTCCTTGATGTGGAGAAGGGCGGACACGGCCTGGAACGCGGGACGCGCCATCTGGTCGTTCTTCATGGGAACGGGCGTGGGGCTCTGGCCCTTTGCGTACATGGCGGCGTTCTTACCGATCTGACGGTAGGTGTCAAGGTCGATAAGCGGGCACTGCGGGAACAGCTCGAGGTTGTTCAGGGGCGGCAGGTCCTTCTGGTGAATGACCGTGGTGCCCTTGGACTGGATGCCGATGCCGATGCCCGAGCCGGACCACTCGGCGGCGTCGTGGGCGACGAAGGAGACGTCAGAGGTGCGGTAGACGCGCACGACGCGCCACTTGCAGCCCTCCTCCTCGATGCCGGCCAAGACCTCGCGAAGGATCTGGGTGTGGGAGACGTGCACGATGTTCTCGTGCTGGTACTTGCCAAAAGCGGCGGCGATGCCGACGACGACCTCGTTGGGGTCGGTGCCCTTGGGAGCCTCGCCGGTCTCGGTCAGGGTCATGCCCTCCTGGGAGCCGGTGGTCGCGGTGGCGGTGCCGGGGACCTGGGCGAAACCGCCCTCCTTGCTCTTGGTGACCTCGCCGGACTCAACGACGGGGGCAGCGGCCTGCTGGCCAGCCATGACGCTTGCGACGGCCTGCTCGACGATGCTGCGCAGAGTTGCCTCATCAATGTTCACGGTGTGTACCCCCTCTCTTAGATGGTCTTGGGATCGACGGCCCAAGGAATGGCCTTGATCTCGTTCCAGCGCTCGTCAGACATCTGGTAACCGGTCTGCGGGCCCTGATAGGTGTTGGGCTTGTTGACGGCGGACTCGACCTTCCACTCCTTGGTGACCAAGGAGGAGGTGTGCAGGTAGTCGCCGGAGACGCGCTGCTTCATCATGCCGAAGATGGCCTCTGCGACAGGCTTGAAGCCAGCCTTGTCAAGGGCGCGGATGAGGTCGACGGCGTTGGTGCCGCGGTTCATCATCTCTTCGACGGCCTTGAGGTCCTCGTTGACGTTGCGCTCGGGAACGTCCAGGGATCCGTCGGCGTAGGTCGCGGCCTCGACCTCCTCGTCGGTGATCGGGGGCAGGCCAAGCTCGCGGAACAGGCCCTGGATGGCGCGGGCCGCGTAGTTGCGGGCCTTGACGACGTCCTCCTCCTTGACGGGGCGAAGGCCGGCGTCGACCTTCATGTCGCGCTGGATGACGCACCAGTCGTCGAAGTCGTGGGCGTCCCAGTTGGAACCGGCGAACATGTTGTCGTAGTTAGGCTGGTTGGCGTAACCAGAGCAGATGAAGTCGGTGCCGGGGAGGAACTGAGGCATGGAGCGAACCGAACGACGCAGGTCGGAGTGGGTGAAGGTCTGGTCGTTGGAGGTGGTGGACTCGAGGTCGAGCATCATCGACAGCAGGTTCTCGGCAGCGACGACGCGAAGGCCACCGGGGACGGCGGCGGGGACGCCGATGCAGGAGACCGAGCCGTTCTGGGTACCCTGGACGCCAGCGCCCTTGGTGATGGCCAGGCAGCGGGCCTCGAGGTAAAGCATGGACTTGCCCTCGGCAAAGCCCATCTGGACCTCAGAGCCGGTACCGGAGGTGAAGCGCATCTTCATGCCGCGGGAGGCGTAGCAGGAGGCGAGGAAAGCCTTGGAGTAAGGCGTGTCGTCGCCGTCCATGAAGACGTTCTCGGTGCCGTAGACAGAGATGGTCTCGGCGTAGGCGGTGAATCCGCGCATGCCCATCTGAAGCTCGGTGGCCTCCTCGAGGGAGCACTGGGTCAGGATGCCGGGGCGTGCGGACTGGGTACCAACAAGAATGGCTATTGCGTTGAAGGGGGCGTAGCGGGTAACCGCGACGGTGGTCTCCTGCTCATCGAAGCCGCGAAGGGCGCCCTCGGCCGCGTCGGCGGCGAGAAGGACGGGGTTGTCGCGAACGTTGGTGGTGTGGCACTGGTTGGAAGGATACGCACGGGCGCGCATCTTCTGGACGGCCATCATGATCTCGACGATGTTGAGCTGGTTGCAGATCTCGGTCAGCTTGGCGGGGGTGCAGGACAGGGTGTAGTCCAGGACCTCCTCGCGGGAGACGTTGATGTCGACCATCATGCGGGCGATGTCGATAGACGGGGTGGCCATGGCCTTCTCGGCGTTGTCGAGGCGAATGGCGGTGTCGGCGATGAAGACGTCGAGCATGTCGAACTCATCGCGGGTCTTGCCGTCCATCTCGACGATGACGCCGTTCTCGATCTTGATGCTGGGAACAGGATCGTTGGGGCTCTCGGTGGCGACGAAGCCGACCTCAGGCCACTCGGTAACGAAGCCGTCCTTGTGGATAGGACGCTCCGCGAGGGCCTCAAAGCGCTTGGACTTAGGCATTTACGACTCCTTCCTAAATGATGTACGGAGTCGTGGTGGACTTGAGCTCCTCGGAGGGCTCCATCGAGCCGAGGACCTGCATGCCGACCTCGCGGGCAGCGATAATGGCCTGCTTGACGGCGCCGGAGTCGCCGGTGAAGGTGGTGATGACCTCGTTGGAGAAGCTGGTGCCCTTGGCGGGGCTGGCGACGTCCAGGACGTCGACGGTGGCAGCCTTGACGGCGGTATCGCCAAGAAGGACGCCGATGGCGGCGGGGCCGCCGACGGTCAGGCCAAAGGCCTTGCCGATGGGGGCACCCCAAGCCTTGTTGCAGGCGTAGGAGGCGCGGGCGGTGTACTGGAACTCCAGGTGACCGGCGGAGTTGCCGTAGACGTCGCCAAAGTGGTTCTCGGTCTCGGCCAAGGTGACCTCAACGGCGCGGCGGGCGTCAGAGACGTCCTCGGCACCAAAGACGATCAGGCAGCCGTGACCAGCGCCGCCCTCGGTATCACGAGGGGTCTCGATCTTCAAGATCTCGGTGTTGGTGGCCTTCACAGCCTCATCGGCGGCGAAAATCTGGGGGCCTGCGCCGGTACGGTCGCCCACGATGCCGATGGAGCGGTACTTCTCGGGAAGACCGAACTTCTCGTGCATCTGACGGTCGACGTTGGCGATGACCAGGCCCACGGTGTGGCCAATGGCGGTGCCGACGTACTCGGTGAGGTTGCAGCCGTTGTTGGGCACGACGTGGGTCGCGGCAACGGTGGAGCTGCTGGCGGTGTTGGTGGCAAGGGTCTTGGCGACCTCGGCCATTACCTTGTTGACCAGCTCATCATTCATGCTGAATCCCTTCTTTACAACGTATGTGAACGCGACTTGCGTTTACGGTTAGTCGAGACCGTGGGGAATGATCTTCTCCACGTCGGTGTGGGGACGCGGGATGACGTGGACCGAGACAACCTGACCGACCTTCTCGGCGGAAGCGGCGCCGGCGTCGACGGATGCCTTGACCGCGCCCACGTCGCCGCGGACCATGACGGTCACGAGGCCGGAGCCGATCTTCTCGTAGCCGACCAACGAGACGTTGGCGGACTTGACCATGGCGTCAGCCGCCTCGATGGCACCGACGAGACCCTTGGTCTCAACCATGCCCAAAGCTTCGCTCTGCATGTGCTTACCTCCTTGTTGTATGGCACACACCCAACAGCTCCCGTGCGCCACCGCGGCGCATGGGTCTTTCCTCTAAAAGTATGGGGACGCGCGACCGGGCTTTTTTGATTTGCAGGTGCTAGATTTCGCCCCTGCGCAAGACAAAAAACGCGATATCTTGCGTGTGTCGAGAAGACAAATGCGCCCGCCGCGTCGATTTAGACGACGAGGCGGGCGCAAAAGAAAGCGAGCTTATGCAGCGGGCTAGTCTTCTGGGGCGGGCGGGGGCACGGCAACGGCGCCGCCCTGCTCGCGGTACTCGGTGGGCGTGACGCCCATGCGCTTTTTAAAGGTCTTGCTAAAGTAGTTGGCGCCGTTATAGGCCAGCTCGTTGGCGATCTGGATGATGGACATGTCGCTTTCAAGCAGCATGAGGCAGGCGTACTCCATCTTGCTGTCGGTGACGTAGCTCACAAAATTGTGGCCCGTCTCGCGTTTGAAGTACTTGGAGAAGTAGCTGGGAGACATGCTGGCGAACTTGGCCATGTCAAAGAGGGTGAGCTCCTCGCGCACATTGCGGTCGATGTGGGTCAGGATGCGCTGGATAGGGCTCACCACCTGCACGCCCTCTCGGTCGCGCAGGTCAAACAAGCGGCACACGAGCTTCTCATACTGGACATAGGCGTCAAAGCGGGTACGTGAGCGCTCCAGACGCACGCGCAGCTGGCCCAAGAAATTCTCGGCGTTGCTGCGGCATGAAGAGCCGTAGCCGCCCGAGAAGGAAACGGCGGCCTCGGCAAAGGCAACCAGGGCCTGGCCTATCTCGGTCGAGTTGTCCAGGGTGTCATAGAGATAGTCCACGTACTCGCGGCAAACCTGGACGCACTCTTTGAACTTGTACTGCTGAAGGTACTCGCCCAGGCGCTTGACATAGTGCTTGCGGCGCCAGTCAAGCTTCAAAGACTGCGTTTCGTCCGACGTGTTGATGAGGGCATGCACCGCCGAGACGAGCCAGTTGGGCCTAAAGGGCTTCAAAAGATAGTCGGTCACGCCCAGGCGCCAGACGTTGCTCGAGACCTCGGCATTAGGGGCCGTTGAGAGCACCAGGATAGGCGAGCCTCCCAAATTGGCGTTGGCGCGCGAGAGAAACGACGAGTAGGCATAGGTGAAGCGCGGCACATTGGCGATGAGAAGGTCGCATGAGCCCGCCTTGATCTTGTTGAGGGCATCCTCGAAGTCCTGGGCCGCGACGACCTCGACCTCTGGAAAGTTGTCGCGCAAAAGGGCGCCAGAGAACTCGCGCTCGCGCAAGGACTGTTCCAACAAGATGATACGGCTCATGCTATCCCCTACTCGACACGTCGTGGGCGGCCTCGCCAAAGGGCAGGCTGAATTTCAAGAGGCAACCGGGCTTGCCGTCGCTGCGCGCGGCCACCTCGACGCCGGGGTTCCCGTCGTCCATGGCGGCCAGACGGCGGCTGGCGTCGCGGATGGTGTAGGCGGAGCCGTCGCCATGGTCGAGCGCGGCCTCGCGCATCTGAGCCAGGTCGACGCAGGTCTGGGCCACCACAACCAAGAGACTGTCGTCAAGCTCATCGACGCCGATGGAGATCTGGCAACCTTCCTCGGGGGCGGCGCCCCAGGGGTCCTGTAGCGCGGCAAGGATGATCGGCTGAAGCATCATGAACGGGCAAGGCGTAGCATAAAGGCGCTCGGGCACCTTGATGGAGTACTCGATCGCACCCGGGTAGCGCGTGGAAAGGACGCGCAAGAGGGCGTTAGCGTGAGTGATCTCCTCACCCAAAGAGACAAAGCGGCAACTGGTCTCCATGACGTAGCGGGAGACGTCGACGAAGTCGAGGATAAGGTCGTCGGTTTGAAGCGCGCCCTCGGTACTGGCAAGGGAGTGAAGCTCGTTCATCACGGGGAAGAAGCAGCGGAAGACCTCCTCCAAGCGACGGGACTGCTTGGCGCGCTTTCGGGCCTCGCGCTGTTGCTCGTCAAGTGCGGCCTGCAGGACCACGAGCTCGGAGTCGCGGTCCTTGATCATCTGCGAGAGGCGGTCGGGCGAGCCGACGGAGCCTCCCAGCACATACCCCATAAGGTAGCCGACGGTCTCTGCCGCGGCAAGTAAACGATCGTACTCGACGGGTGCGATGGCATCGCGGGCGGCCAGCATCTCGGGAGACGAAACAATCGTGGCGTCGCGCGAGACCACGTCCTCGAGCTTGGGCGCGTCGTCCTTGAGCTTGACCTGACCGCCCAAAACGGCGCCCAGGTAGTTGCCGTCGACAACCAAGGGCACAGCGAAGTCAACCAGGCCCGCGTGACAGCGGTAGAGACACGGCTCGCCGCTCGTGGCTGCACGAATGCCGCCAAAGGCATCGCAGCGCTCACACATGACGCAGAGCTCTTTCTTCTCTCGGCAAAGGATGCAGTGGCGCGTGAAGCCGCTCATCTTGGTGATGGGCACGCCGCGATAATCCGAGATGATAAGGGCGACGCCCAGGGCCTTTGAGCAGGCGTCTTGAATCTCCTGAAGCTTATCGATGTCGATGAAGTCGACGATACTCTTAGTGCCGGCGGTGCCGGTCTTGTCGTCCCCCATGTGAAAATGCCCCCCGTATATTTGGCAAATATATATCTCATGGTGCGAGAAACTGCGATTGAGCGGTGGAACATTTTTGCTTCGAAGGGTGATTTTTTTGCATACCCATCGTGAACCAGGCAAAATGCGGGTGAAATTTCTCATTTGGCCGCATTTGACCCTCAAAAATCGACCGCTCGCCCTTCTCGCTAAAACTGTGGCAAGAAATTACCCGTCTCTCTCGATGGCAAGACCAAGCACGGTCGCAAGGTCGAGGAGCTCAAGGTTCCGAGCGTTGAGGCCCGTGAAGTCGTCGCAGCACACGATCAGGCGCTCACAACGACTAAGGAGATCCTTGGCGCGGGCAAGGCGCTTCTCGGATATAGGCGCAAACGCTTCTTCTAAGACGACCTGAGCCGCGAGGTCGGCGGCGAGAAGGGCGTCGACGTCGCCCTGGTGAAGGACGCCGGTGTAGAACGGGGTGCCCTCGCGCGCGAGACGGCGGAAGGTCGCGGCGCCGGTGCCGGCGCCGGCGATCACGAAGGTGCGCGGCTCTCCGGCAGGGCGGCCCAGCTCGACATTGCCAAAGAACGAATTGAACGAGCCCGTCTCAAGCCCATAGAGAGCCGAGACGTTTTGCGTGGTCAAGACCTTATCGGGCGCGCCGTAGGAAAATACAGCGCCATCCTTGATGCACATCACCGAATCGGCAGCCTTCATGGCTAGCTCGACCTCATGGAGCGAGGCCACGATAGCCACACCCGCGCGCTTGGCAAGGTCGCGCAGAATACGCAGCAGGTCAAGCTGGTATTTCATGTCGAGATAGGCAGTAGGCTCGTCCAGCACCAAAAGACGCGGACGCTGAGCGATGGCACGGGCGAGAAGAACGCGCTGGCGCTGCCCGTCGCTGATGTGCATGAAATCACTGTCCGCAAGCTCGCTCACGTGGGCTATCGCCATGGCCTCTTCAACGCGCTCGTGGTCTTCTTGCGAGAGGATGCCCAGGCGCCCGGTGAAGGGAATACGGCCCGTCTCGACGATGTCCTTGCAGGTGAGAAGTTCGGTCGAGGGGCGGGCCGTGAGCATGACCGCAAGGTAGCGGGCAAGCTCGGCGCGCGGCCACGCAGCCAAGGCGCGTCCGGCGACCTCGATTGTGCCCGCCAAGGGAGAAAGATCACCGCACAGCGTCTTGAGCAGGGTCGACTTGCCGCAGCCGTTAGCGCCCACCAGGGCGAGAAACTCCCCTTCGTGCACCTCGAGGTCAATGCCGTGGGCAACGCAACGGGTCCCGTAGCCAATGTCCAAACCCGCAATGCGCAGGGGCAGGTCGCGCTTCTCGGCCATCTACCTCACCCGCTTTCGCAACATGATGGCGATGACCACCGGGGCGCCAAAGAACGCCGTGACCGAGCTTAGGGACAGCTCGACAGGCGCGAAGACGGTGCGCGCAATAAGGTCGCAGCCTACGCAAAAGACGGCACCGCCCAAGAAACACGCAGGTATAACGCGCAGCGGACGCGAGGACTTGATGGCCGAGCGAATGAGGTGCGGCACCGCGATGCCAACGAACGAGACCGGTCCGGCAAAGGCCGCGACACTCGCAGAAAGCAAGCTGGCGAGAAGAACCAGCACCACGCGAAAACGGCGCACGTTGACTCCGACGCTTTGGGCATAGGCCTCGCCCAGCTGGAAAGCCGAGAGGGGCTTAGAGACGCAAAACGTCGCAACCGAGGCCGTGAGGACAACCGCGGCCGTGATGGCGACGTCGTTCCAGTTTGAACCCGAGAAGCTGCCCTGTGACCAGTTGTGAAGGTTGACGATCGACTGGTCGTCGGCAAAGGCGATAAGGAAATTGGTGGCCGCCGAGCAGATGTAGCCCACCATGACGCCGGCGACGATGAGCATCGACATCGACCCCACGCGCCGCGCGATTACCAGCACAAAGCCTATGGTAAGAAGCGATC